>NZ_JBIWKI010000046.1:0-43464 GCF_044765565.1 Streptomyces sp. NPDC102437
TGCGCCTGGCGAAGTACGGCGTCCCGCTGGCCGAGACCGCCCCGGCCGGCCTCGCCGCCGCGGGCATCGAACCCGCCCTGCTCCCCCCGGCCCAGTCCCAGGCCCCGGCCCAGGCCGCTCAGGTCCCGGCCGCTCAGGTCCCGAAGCAGAGGCAGAGTCCCGCCCTTGAGGCCCCTGCCGCACAAGAGCTGGAATTCGCACAGCTGCGTGCTGGAGAACCGAAACCGTCATCCCGGGCGAGTTCAGCAGCTGTCGTACGGCCGCCCGAACCTGCACCGGGCGATGCCAGCGCCGACGGGCGGCTCGCCGACGCCTACCAGGCCTGGCTCGCCGCCTATAACTCCGAGCCGACGAGTGAGCATTTCGCTATCTGGCTGCAGGACCGGTACGGCATCGCCACCGCAGCCGGCGACCCGCTGTCCGGCGAGCAACTCCAGCCCCTGCTGCAGGTGCTCCAACAGCACGGCGGGCCCGCACCCGATGGCGCGTCCCGGCAGGATGCTCCCCAGGACGCAGCTGACGAAGAGACATGGGCCGACTGGGCTTGATTCCCCTTGACGGACATCAGAGATCAGGGGCTTCGGCCCCGGAAGGATGATGGCCATCATGGAGAGCATGGGGAAGAAGAGGCCTCGCCCTTGCCGCTCGTTCACGCCGGAGTTCAAGGCCGGGACAGTAGAGCTGCGCTGGCGGGGTGACCGCTCCGGTCAGGTCGCCAAGGACTTCGACCTGACCGAGACAGCGGTGCGGGACTGGGTCAAGCAGGCCGAGGTCGACACCGGCGAGGGGGACGGCCTGACCAGCAGCGAACGCGATGAACCGGCCGCACTGCGGCGGGAGAACCGCAGGCTGCGGGAGGACGTGGAGCTCCTCAAGCGGACCGCGGCTTTCTTCGCGAAGGAGACCCGGTGACGGTGCACCCGTTCATCGAGGCGGAGAAAACAGCAGGTCACAGCGTCAAGCGTGCGTGTGAACTGCTCAAGGTCTCGCGAGCCGCCTTCTATGCCTGCCGCACCGGCACCCCGCGGCCCGCGCAGTGCGTGACGCCGAGCTGACGCAGCAGATCACGGCCGTGCACGAGCAGTCCCGCGGAAATCGCCGATCAGGCCAGAGCCGAGCGCATGCTCAAGGACCTCGAAGGCCTGAGCGTCGACGACCCGCGGTTCAACGACACGATCGCGAAGCTGAAGTTCGAGGTCGTCTCCCACGTGCGCGAGGAAGAACACGAACTGTTCCCGAGACTCGCAGCCACCCACCCGCCCGAGACGCTCGACGAACTCGGCCGGCCGGTGTGCCGGCCCAGGCAAACCGCCCCCACCCGCCCTCACCATGGCGCCCTCTTCACCCTGACCGGCGCCTGACGACGGCCACCCCCAGCCAGGCACTCCCGCCGACCGAGTCGGCTCCCAACGCGCCCGCAGTCAGTTCGTCGCGCAGCCCACCCCGACATGGCTCGCCGCCGCAGCTGCCATCGCCCGCCCGGCCCACCTGCGTCAATCTGCCTGCGTTCAGTCGGGCGGCTCCGATGGGCGCGGCCGCCCCGGCTCCGGTTCGGGGCCGGGAACCTCCGGGCCATCCGGGCGGGGTGGCTCAGGCGGTGGTGTGGGCGACCCGGGCGGCGCCGGAGGATCCGGCGGCACAGGCGGCTCCACCGGCTCCGGCGGCTCCACCGGCTCCGGCGGACCCGGAGGCGATGGGGGTTCAGGCGGCGGGACCGATGTGATGTCGGGATCGGGCGGCACGGGAACGGTGCCCATGATCACTGCCTCCTACTGGTGTTCGAGCTCCTTACTTATTCATCTTCGAACGACCATGGAGGTTGCGCTTGGTGCGCTCGCGGTCGAAGTGGGTGAGCCTCCGCGCCGATGGAACTCCTCCAGCAGGGCGGGCCGCGGTCGCCGACGGTGAGGGAGTGGTCGGTGTCGTTGACGCGCACACCCTGGCCTGTGGTCAGCGTCCGGATCGGGGGCCCGGAAGGCCTTCAGGGCCGTCGACCTGGCGTCGCGTTCGTCGGGAGCGGTCCGGGGCTGTGCGGGTTCTCGTGAACAGCCGGCGTGTGCGGGCGTCCTTCGGCCGGTCCGGGATTGGTGGTCATCTGATCGCTCTCCGTCCAGGGGCCGGCGCCAGCCAGGCGAAACAGCCGCCCAGGCGGCTGCCCGCCAGGTGGCTGGACAAACGGGGCCGCGCGGCCCCACTGGACCCGCACAAGCCCGGGGGCCGGGCCGTGCACGGTGGGGCCGATCGGGTAAGGCCCCAGCGGGCTGGGCGGGCGCGGCGTTCCGGGCGGGAATACCTATGGGCTGGGCGGGAGAACCCGCCCCGGATGAGAGAGGCGGATCTGCGATGGGGCAAGGCGGGAACGTGATCGACGAGCTGATGACCGACCACCGCGAGGTCGAGGAGATGTTCGGCCGTATCCAGGCGATGACCGCGGGCGGCCGGCAGCTGCGGGACCAGGTGGACGAGGTCACCATCGAGCTCGTGCGGCACTCGGTCGCCGAGGAGCAGTACCTGTACCCGGCGGTCCGCCAGCACATCGACGGCGGCGACCGGCTCGCGGACAAGGAGATCGCCGACCACGGCCGGGTCGAGAAGATCCTCAAGCAGCTGGAGAGGGTAGACACCGACGACCCGCAGATGAGCACGATGCTGCAGCAGCTCATGGATGAGGTCGCCGCCCACGTCCAGGACGAGGAGAACAACATCTTCCCGATGCTGCGCCGCGCCTGCACCCCAGAGCAGCTGGACGACCTCGGGGACAAGATCCGCCAGGCCAAAGCCATGGCGCCCACCCGGCCGCACCCCTCCGCGCCAAGCACTCCTATGGCCAGCAAGCTCCTCGCCCCGGGTGTCGGCCTGGTCGACCGGGCCCGCGACTTCGTCACCGGCCGCGGCAAATCCTGACCCAGGCCCCCGGGGCCGGGCCGCGCAGGTGTGCGGCCCGGCCCCGGGGGCGCACGGGCAGGGCGTGAGCCAGGTCATGGGCCTTCCTGGCAGGCGCCACCTATGCTGGTCGGCCACGAACGGGGCAGCGCCGCCCCGCGCACCAGCTCGCGCACCCGACCGGACGGAAGGGCGCCGGCACCCTCCCCAGGAAACCGATCGCCGTGCCCAACGATCTGACACCCGTCATAGCCGCCTGCACTCGATGGCTCCTCGACGCCTACCCGCCGCCCGCAGGCGCCCTCAACTACGCCCTGGCCGAGGCCCAGGCCCTGCAGGCCGCCACTCTCGCCGCCCATCTGCGCTACCCGACCGGCCTCGATGTACAGCTGCTCCACCTGTGCGGCCCGGGCGGAGCCGACCGACTGGACTGGCTCACCGGATGCGACCCGGACCGCGACGGCACCGCCTGGCGGACCTGGGTGGACGAGACCGTCGTCAGCTGGGCTGCCTGCCTGCTGGCCGACCGCGCCCTCGCCATCCGAGCACACCAGGACCACGCGGCCGCTGACCACCAAATCGCCGGCCTGCAGCGCCTCGTCGACCCGGGCGCGCACGACACCGAAGCCGGCGCGCTGCTGCGCCATCCTGACCTGCTGGAACCCATTGCGAGGCTGCACCGCCCCCAGCTGATCGAGCTGCTCCACGCCGAGGCCGCTGGGACACCGTGACGAGCGTGCAAGCGGCCGGACGCATTGTTCCGCCCCCGAACGGGGCGGTCGTGCTGCCAATGACCAGGCCGCCGGTGGCCTGAGTGCAGCGCACCGGGGGCCCTGGCGGGATCTGCCTGCGCGTTTCGGCCAGTGGAAGACCATGTACGAGAGGCATGCGCTGGTCGGCGGATGGCACGGGGGGCAAGGTCTTCGCGGCTGTCCCGGCCGACGCCGACACGGAGGGCCGTATCGATTGGTCGATGGTGAGCGTGGACTCCACCTCCTACCGGGCTCACCGGCCTGCGGCCGGAGCGCGCGGAAGATCCCCACGGGTGCCGGGAAGAGAACGACGCCCCGGCAGTACCGCCCCGACGAGGGCTGGGACGCTCCCGGGGTGGTCTGACCTGCAAGATCCACCTTGCCGGGGAAGGCGGACGCCGGCCCTTGGCCGTGCTCATTCGGCCGCGGCGTCCACGAGCGGGGGACACCGCGGATCTCCTCCACACGCCCGTGCCGCTGAGGTCACTTCGCTCTGGCGTCTCGCCGGCACTTGACGATCAGCGCCGGCTGTCGCCGGGGGCGAGCAGGCTGGTGATCTCGGCGATCGCCTCCGGGTAAGGGAGAAAGCGCACTCCCGGATTCGCGCTGGTGGTCAGTGTCGACATCGGGCCGGGCTCCGGTGGATGCGATCGCAAGGCGGAGGCGGCACCGGCCACGCAACCGATCGAGTTCGATAAGAGTCTAGTGACCGGAAACTTTTCTCCTGGAAGTCACCGCTCGATTTCCCGCGCCCCAGCAGAGGATCTCTCCAGTGCCGATTCCCCCGCACAACCGTCGCGCCTCCCGCGCCGTTGCTGCCACCCTCAGCGCTGCCGGCCTGATCGCACTGGCTGCGGCTCCTGCCGCCTTCGGCGATGAAACCGCACCCGAGTTGGTCATTGGAGGCATCGAGCCGGTCAACGGGGTGAAACCTGGGAGCAGCTTCGATCTGTCGGCAACCGTGGCGAACAAGGGCACCGGGGCGGCCGAGAAGGTGTGGGTCTCCTACGGCGTCACCCGGGGACTCGACTTCGCGGAGGTTCCCTCCAACTGCCGGACACAGCAGGTCCGGTCCTACGACGAGATGCCCGAGAGATGGATCGCGGTGTGCGCGTTCGACCAAGTGGTGGAGCCGGGCACCGTCTACACGCCCGAGATGCCTCTCCGCGTCGAGGCACTGGACCGAGCGCTCAACGACGAGCTGCGAGTGAATGTCTGGGACGTCGATCCCGGAGCGGACGAGAACGGCACCCAGCCGGTGGCGGGAACCGCGCCGGCGGTGAAACTGGTCGAGGGACAGGCCGGGAGCGAGGGGACCGCACGAGTTGTCAATGTGCCCGTCAGCTCCGTCAACACGGCCGACTACCAGGTGACGGGTGCCGCGCTGAAGGGAAGCGTCGGTGACACGGTGAAGATGAAGGTGAAGTTCATCAACTCCGGGCCCGCCTGGATCCTGACCAAACCGGGGGAACGGTCCGTCAGCGTCATGATCACGCCTCCCGCCGGAACGTCGGTCGTCAAGCGCGGCCAGTTCTGCCAGGCCAAGGGCGTGGCGTACGTCTGCGGCATGCGGTCGCTGAACGAGGGCAGCCAAGAGACCTACACCTTCGAGCTCAAGATCGACAAGCGGGTGGCGAACGCCAAGGGCCAGGTGGCCCTGAGCACCGAGCCACGGCCATTCGACCCCAACAAGGCCAACGACAAGGCCGACATCACGCTGGACGTCACGGGTGGGGGACCGACTGGCTCGACGGGCGGCTCGGCCAATGTCTCGGGCGGCTCGGGCGGCGGGTCGTCGACGGCCGGCGACGACGGGACCACGACGAACGGCGGCACCCTGGCAGAAACCGGCTCCTCGACGCTGCCCATCACGGGCGCGGCTGCCGCAGCGGTGGCCACGGGCGCGGGCATGCTCTTCATCGTGCGCCGTCGCCGGACCCAGAGCCCGAGCTGACGACCTAGCAGCGGTCGCTTTCACAGGCGTCGAGGCGTACGGCGGACAGGTAGTGCGTGCTCTGAGGGTTGACGTCTGCGGGCAGTAGGAGTTTGCGGTCCGACGGGTCGAGGACCTCGGTCAGTTCATGGATGGGGTAGCCGAAGAGGTCGAAGTCGCCGAAGGCGACCGGAACGTCGGCGGCCCGGTCCGGGACGCGCTCGGTCCGCTCGACGATCAAGTGCCTCATGGTCTGATCGGCACAAGCCGTGCAGGCATAGGCCGTGACCAGGATGTCGCAGTGAACGAAGAAGAAGGTCCAGTGCGCTCCGCACGTCCACCCGCCGGCGCGGATGTCCGCCAGAGTTGACGCCGTCCACTGCGCCGCATGCTCGGTCATGCCGAATCGCAGGACGCCTGCGTTCGCTGGGAGAACGAGCCCGGCGCCGGGCATCAATCGAAAGGTCACTCGAATAGTGTGCCGGGACGCGTCGGTTGGGCCACCCCGCTTCCGTTCCATTCGTCCCGACACGTATCGGGCGACGTTCTGGTACTACAACGGTGTTTGTGGTGATGGTTGGGCAGGTCGGTCGTTGGTGTACTCATTGGTGGGGAACTGCCTGATGCCCGGTCGTGGGCGGGTGAACTGAGTCCGTGAAGCTCACAACACGCCTGGTCAGGGCCGGTATCCAGGCGTCCATGGACTCGGTCGGCGACTCGTTCGACAACGCCCTGGCGAAGAACCTGTGGATGGTCATCAAGACCGAGTGCATCCGCGGCCGCGTCCTCGCCACCAGGGCCGAAGCGAACCTCACGCTCTTCGAATACATCGACGGCTTCTACAACCCCCGCCGCATCCAGAAACGGCTCGGCTACCTCAACCCGATCGAGTTCGAGGAGAAGTACTACACCGACCAGGCAAAGTCCGCTGGCACCCGGGGCTCGGGCGGCTCGGCGCCCAGGTGCACGTACGAGAGGGCGGAACCCGCAGCCCCCGGCGGAGAATTTGACCTGGCACGGCAAGACGCCCGAGGACGGCGCCATCTACCGCGTCTGGTGCGAGGGCGGCAGGGTCGGTGTCACGTTCGTTCCGAACGGCACCGCCGGCCCGGCCGCGCCGCCGATCGATCCCGAGCTGGTGGCGCGCCGCGCGGTCGACTTCATGAAGCTGGTTGGCCCGAGGGTGGCCAGCGCTCGCGCGGCCGGGCGGTACGTGGTCGGGATGCCGATGTGGATGTGGGTGAACCGCTCGACGTTGTCGTACGGGCCGGCGACGGCGGCGGGCGGCGAGCGGTGTCACGGGGGCCCAGGCGGCCGGTGGTCGGATCTGTGGTCGGGCCGACGTGGCCCGACCACAGGCTGGCGTAGGCCGACCACAGACCCGACCACCGCAGGCCAGGGCCGGCACGCTGCTCCTGGACCACGATCCCGGCGGCCCGGGGCGGCTAGTGATGCGCTGCCCGTACGATGACCGGCGTGACCGTTCGCCGTGCCCTTGGCGCAGGCCCCCAGGCTCCCGCGCCCAGCATCCGCGCCGCCCAGGCCGACCTGCTCGATGCTCTTCCCGGAGAGCGCCTGTCCGACCTCGATGAACTGCGGGCCCGAGGCGTGCTCGGATCCAACCCGGCTGCGCCCCCGTCCCCGCGGCGGACCCTTGGGACCGGTGGCCGAGCCGACGAGGATCTGCCGGCCGCGCCGAGCACCGTGTGCAGCTCGACGTCCTCGGCGGTGCCGGCCTAGGACACCCCCTGGCCGGAGGTCTGAGCTGGTGCGCGCCCTGGACCGTGTCTCCCGCGCTGTCCTGCTGTAGGGCCTATTGGAATGCCCCGAACCCGGACCCGCCCGCAGGGACAGGCGGGTCCGGGCTGGGGGTATTGGCCCTGGTGCCTCGCCCTGTTGCAGCGGGGCGAACGCCTTGTTGTGCTGTGGGTCAGCAGGACCGACAACCCCGTCCGCCTGCAAGCCCTGGCTCTTCTGGAAGGCATGGACGGCGGCCGCGGTAAGGCCTCCGAAGGACCCGTCGGCCGTCAGGGAGTGGCCGTGGGCAGTCAGGAGCTGCTGGAGCGCGGTGACCGCGCTGCCCTGGGCGCCGGTGCGCAGGGTCGGCCACTGCCGCTGGCTTCGGGAAGCGGGAGCGGCGGGGGCGGCGGAGCGGGCGGCCGAGGCTGCCGGATCACTGCTGCTGGCGGTAGCGGTGTCAGGGGCCTGCGTACCGAGCGTGGCGAAAGCCGCGACGGCGAGGGCGGTCGTGGTGAGGGTGGCCCAGAAAGTGCGGGGAGCGCGGTTCACGGCGTTGTTCCCTATTTCGTGTCGTGTGGGCCCGGCCGGGCCGCGCAGAGGCATGGCGCGACCCGGGAGCCGGGAAGAAGAGAGCGGGAGGGTGCGGTGGCGGCTGCCCCGCACCGGTGGGCGAGGGCGAGGATTAGATGAGGGTGATGTCCCAGTGGATGCCGCCGCTGCGCGGGACTTCGTAGACGTACTCGGCGGAGATCCCGTTGAGGGTGCCGTGCCAGCGGGCGTCGGTGCCCCGCGGGGCGCCCTTGCGCTGGGTGGCCTTGATCCAGTTGGTCACGCAGCGGCCCTCGTCACGGGTACGCAGGTCAAGCTTGTAACCGCCTGGGTGGGAGTGGTTGCCCCTGGTGCTGTGACCGGACTCGGTGCCGCTGCCTTGATCGCTACTTACCTCAACCCGACCTCCGCTGGGACCAGAGCGAGGCTCTCAGCACGCTGCTTCACCTCGATGCCGTCCTTGGGACTGAGCGAGCAGCCCCATACCCTTGTCGCCGGCGGCCTGTGGCAGCAGTGGGCCGCTGCCACGCCGAACACGGTGCAGGATCCGCACGAGTACCGGCAGGTCGCGGATCAGCTCTGTTCCTTCGCCAGCGAGTGCGCTGAACTCTTTGCCAGAACTGCGCAGCCTTCGTACCCGCGACGGGCCGTGTTGCTGGTGGGAAGTTCGGTCGACGTCGCGTCCTTGAGGATCATGGACACGTGAGTGAAATGCGAAGGGCTTGGACACCATGACAGAGAAGACCTCCCGCACCTCGGGCGATGTGACTGGCGCGCCGGTCGTCCTGAGCAACGTGCCCGGCTCGTTCGCCTGAGGCGTGCTGGCCAAGCGCCACCCTGCCCTCATCCAGCAGCTACGAGACGCCTTCCCGTACGGCCACCGACAGCACGAGGCCCTCGACGCCCTGCTGGACGAGATCACCAACGGTGTCATCGAACCGCTCGCCCCCACGGAGCACGACCGTGAGCGCTGGGCGGACTGGGGGCAGGAGCACTTCGGGCGCTCGTGGTACGACGCCCCGTTCCTGTGGGCGGAGAGCTACTTCTACCGCAGGCTCCTCGGCGCGGTCGGATACTTCGGCCCCGGCCCATGGCGGGGAGTCGATCCGTTCGCGCCGTTCAAGCAGGCCGAACTGCGAGGCGCTTCCGTGGAGGAGGAGCTGCGGGCCCTGGACGCGCTCGCGAGCGCACCGGCGGACGAGCGGGCTGCGGCACTGCTCCACGCCTCACTCTGGGGCAACCGCGCGGACCTCGGCTTCCGCGTCTTGGCGGGGGAGCCGGCGGTCGGTGACGCCGTTGCATCCGCGCTGGTCGCCGACGACAGCGCCGTGCTCTGGCAGCTTCTGCCCGCCGGAGCGTCCTCCACCGCCGCCGTGGTGGCGGACAACGCGGGGCGAGAGCTCATCCCGGATCTGATCCTCATCGACCACCTTCTCGAACAGCGCCATGCCGAACAGGTCGTGCTTCACGTCAAGCCCGACCCCTATTACGTCTCCGACGCGATGACGGCTGACGTCGTCGACTGCCTCCGCCGCCTCATCGAGGCACCCGGCGAAGCCGGCCGGATCGGCGGCCGGCTATGGAAAGCCATGGCGACAGGAAGCATGGAGGTCCGCACCCACTCGTTCTTCTGCGCTCCGCTGCCGTACGAGGAGATGCCCGAGGACCTTCGCGGCGAGTTCGAGAGCACCACGCTCACCATCCTGAAGGGAGACCTCAACTACCGTCGCTTGGTGGGCGACCAGCTGTGGGACGTCATGGTGCCCTTCACGGATCTCACCGCGTACTTCCCGGGGTCCGTCGCGGCGCTCCGGACTCTGAAGTCCGACGTCATCGTCGGCTTGGAGCAGGGAGCACTGGACGCGCTCGAACGGTCCGGGGCTGCCTGGCGTACGAGTGGAACTCACGCGCTTATTCAGGTGCGACGGTAGAAGGGGTAGGGGCTGATGCCACCTCATGTCCCCAGAGCAGACGGGTATGACGGGTGGTCATATGTGCTGCTCGTCGTCTGGTGTTGCCCGGCGGCGTGCTCCGCCGGGCAGAAAATCGCGCAGGACGGCGTGGAGCCGGTTGAGGACGCGAGTGCGCTCGTGGAGCAGGTCGTCTCGTCGCTCGGTCAGCAGCCGCAGGATCGTGGTCTGGTCTTCCGGCGCGACGGGGCGCAGGTCGTGGCGGAAGAGGGCGACCTGGGCGACGTGGAGGGCATCCTTGGCGTCGGTCTTGCGGTCGCCGCCGGTGGCCAGCAGCCGGGCCCTGGTTGAAATCCCGATTTGCAGGCCCCAGACGGGGCTGGATCGGTGTGGCTGAGCGCCCCGGTTTGGGGCAGGTTCCGAGCGGACCGTCGGGAGGCGTGGATGAGGCTTGATGAACTGCAGCAGCAGGCCATGCGGGTACATGATCTGTACGACCGGCTGAACCTGCGTGAACGGGGGCGGGTCTGGACGCGGGAAGAGTTCATGCTCGGCTTCATGGGCGATGTCGGTGACCTGGCCAAGCTGGTCATGGCCGAAGAGGGAGCCTGGGACATGCCGGGCGGGCGAGCGGCACTGGAGCACGAGCTCGCGGACTGTCTGTGGTCGGTGCTCATCCTGGCCCGCCGCTTTGATGTCGATCTGGAGACCGTCTTTTGTCGCACGATGACTGAGCTTGAGACGGCGATCAGTACTCGGCTCGCCGGCCATGGGGATCCATCCTGAGCGCGAGGACCTGCTTCGGCCACGGGCGGGCGCAGGCCGTACGGACCACTGAGTTCCGGCTGACAGTGAGGTTGAGCTACCAGCCGTCGCGAGGAACAGAGCTCGGAGTCGCGGGAAACCTGCACGCCAAAGCTTTGCGGGCGGCAAGGTAGCCCGCGACTTTGAACGCCAGTTCGTGAGAGCCGAACGCATCGGCGCGGGCACGCCGCAGCACCACCCGAGTGGCGATCACAACTCCGTGCTCGGGCAAGTTCAGCTGCTCCTCGATCCCCGCAGAGGCAGCGGCGAAAAAGCGTGGAAGGCTTTCGGCAGGTTCGTACTCCACCGTCAGCTCTTGGGCTACCTCGAAGGCGAAGCCCTCGGCTGCGGGCTCGAAATCCACCTCTATCTCCGCGAAATGCGGCGCGCAGTTCTGCTTCTGATGCAGGACACACACGCCACGGATCGGATACGACGGGAACCGAAGCATCGCTGACGTCATGCCGGAACGCTACCCCTGCCTGGTACGCCGCCTCCGCCGTCGACCTCGGTGACAGAAAGCCTGCCTCCTGGCGCGCAACGGACGCAGACCGTTCTCCGGCTGAGAGGCGGTGAAGGCGTACCGGCCCAGGACGTTCAGGTGGCCCTTTGAGTGGGGACAGGCGGGCCAAGTCCTCGTCCAGGACGTCGTGCTCGCGCTGGTCGGCGGGCAGCTCCCGCAGGGTTTCGACAGCGGCGTCCAGGTAGCGGGTGTTCCACAGCACCACGGCGTTCAGCACCAGCCCGAGGCTGGCCAACTGGTCCTCCTGGCCCTCCCTGTACGCCTGCTGGATGTGGCCACGCTTGCCGTGGCAGATCGCGCGGGCCAGGGTGTGGCGGGACTCCTGGACGGTGAGCTGGCGGTTCATCCGGCGCCGGTAGGTGGCGTCCACCGGGTCCACCAGGTCGAATAGGCGGCTTGGGAGGCCTCCGGTCTCGGCGCCCCCGCCGACGTCGAAACGCTCACCTGCCAGGTTACGGAGCTACAGCAGCACATCCTTGACCTCCGATCCGAACGAGCCGAGGGTGGCGAAGACCTTGCCGCAGCGCGGCCGTGAACCGGGAGTTGATGGCTCAGCTGGAGCCGGGCCCCGTGTATCAACGCATCAACTGCGCCGAAGTACTTGATCTGATGGCAGGCTCAGCTCGAACCAGACCACCTTGCCGGTCGAGAGGCGTGTCGCCCCCACCGTCTGGCCATCCGGTTGATCAAGAACAGGCCGCGCCCGCCCTCGTCCATGTCACGCGCCCGGCGCTGCCGGGGCAGCTGCGGGGAGTCGTCGCCGACCTCGCAGCGCAGCACGTCGGTGCGCAGCAGCCGCAGCGCCACCGGCCGCTCCGCGTAGCGCACCGCATTGGTCACCACCTTGCTGATCAGCAGCTCCACCGAGTCGGAGAGATCGTCGAGACCCAGCGGCTGAGCGCGCGCCGGGCCGGTCTGGGGCCCGGCCGGGCGCCGTGTTCCTCCGGTTCGAGGTGCCAGTACGCGACATCGCTCGGCGGGATCCCGTCGAACCGGGCGGCGAGAGGCTCCGCCCCGACACCGACCGCGTCTCCGGAACTGCGACGTGACATTAGTGTGCGGCGCACAGTAACGTTTGATGCGTGGGCACCGATGAACTGATCCTCAGCCAGGCCCAGGAGTTGCGTCGCGGCACGGTCGTCCTGGCCTGCCTGGCACTCCTGGAGGAGCCGCAATACGGCTATGCGCTCCTGGAAACCCTCGGCCAAGCCGGCGTCTCCGTCGACGGCAACACCCTCTATCCGCTGCTGCGCCGCCTGGAAAAACAGGGGCTGCTCATCAGCGAGTGGAACACCGAGGAGTCCAGGCCGCGCAAGTTCTACCGGGTCAGCCCCGAGGGCGCCCGGGTCCGCACCGGACTGCTGCGCGAGTGGCAGGACCTCTGCACCTCGATATCACGACTGACCAAGGGGGACCGTTGAACAAGTCGCAGGTGGCCGGTACCGGCACACTGACCGACCGCTACGTGGTGGAGGTGGTCCGGCGAATACCGGCCGACCAACGCGACGACGTGGCTGACGAGTTGCGCGCCACGATCGCCGACGCCGTCGAGGCCCGCGACCCAGCCGGCCCGGAGACAGTCGAGCGCGAGGTGCTCACCGAGATGGGCGACCCGATCCGGCTCGCCGCGCGGTACGCGGACCGACCGCTGGCACTGATCGGGGCCGGCCTCTACCCGACGTACACACGGCTTCTCACGGTCCTGCTGTCCACCGTGCTGCCCGCAGTCACCATCCTGGGCGCGGTGCTCGACGTGCTGGACGGCCGAGGCATCGGCGAGGTGATCGGCGGGGCCGTCGAGGCGGTACTCGTCGTGGGCGCCCAGATGCTCGCCTGGCTCACCGTGGTGTTCGCCCTGATCGAGCGCTCCGGCAAGCGGCCCGGCGCGATCGGCAGGACCTGGACGCCCGACGATCTCCCCGACCACGTCGCGCCGAAGAAGCGCGACCCGGCGGTCTACGCCCGGGTGGCATGGCACGCGCTGCTGATCGCCCTGATCGTCTGGCAGCACACCGCGCGGCCGTACCGGACCGACGGCGGCACCCACCTCGACGTGCTCGCCCCGGATCTGTGGTCGGGATGGATCTGGCCGATCCTGGCCGGACTCGCCGGCCTCGTGACGCTCGACGTGATCCGGTCCGTGCGGGTGCGGACGCCTTCGCTGGCGGTCTGGAGCGTCGTCGCCGAGGCGGCCTTCGCGCTACCGCTGGTGTGGGTCCTGTACCAGCAGAAGCTGTTCAATCCGGTCTTTCTGGCCGATGTCAATGGTGGCTGGCAGACCCCGCAGTCCTTCTATACCGTGACGGCGGTGGTGGTACTGGCGGTGAGCGCGGGCGAGGTGGTGAAGCGGTTCCACGAGGTGCGGTCCTGACCTCGCCTCAACTTCCGGAGTTCCACAGGCAGTCCGTCGCGTTCGGGGGCAGACGGGCAGGTGGCTTTATCGAGCAGTAGTGGGTTCACCAGCCGCAAACAAACGGTCAGGGTTCCATGACCATGGTCTTCTTGGGTTGGCGGGGGACGGTCTTGGCTTTGTCGAGGTGCCCGTACGCCGTGGAGCGGGGGCGCCGAACATGTCGGCGATCTGCTGGACGGTCTCCTCCTGCTCGTCGCAGAGCCGTTGGGCGAGCGCGGCCTGGTCGGCGGTGAGCTTCGGCCGACGTCCGTCAACCCGGCCGCGGGCGGAGGCGAGCCCGTCGTTCGTGTTCGCCACGATCAGTTGGCGCTGGAGCTCGGCGAGCACGAACAGCCTCCCGAACATCGCGCGGCCCTCCATGGTGGTTGTGTCGATGCCCTGCTCGATCGCGTGCAGCCCGATGCCGCGCTCGCGCAGCTCGGCCCCGAGGGCTACCAGGTGCACCACGGAGCGGGAGAGTCGGTCGAGCCGGGTCACCTTCAGCGTGTCGCCCTCGCGTAGCAGCTGCATGACGAGGTCGAGCTTCGGGCGAGACGCCTTCGCGCCGCTGGCGACGTCGACATGGATGTTGTCACGGTCGACGCCGTGGCAGAGAAGTGCGTCGATCTGATGATCGGGGTTCTGGTCGGCCGTCGATGTGCGGCAGTAGCCGATGAGTATTCGGAAACTACACCGTAGAACCGTTCTCCGACGTTGATTTCCGACGCGGGTTGCCGACACTGCCCACCTGCGGGTTCGTGATCACGGACCGAAGTGTCGGCAGACGATTGTTTCCGGACATTTGAGGCCCTCGGGGCGGCGCGGTGGCAGTCCCGGCCGGGGTCGCGCGGGGATAGTCAGCCGGAGGCGGGACGGGGCGCCAGTCGGGCGGCGCGGGTTTCCAGGTAGCGGCACTCGGTCAGGCTTGTGGTGCCGCGGGCGGCGCGGTGGTAGTACTCCCGGGCCGCCGGATGATCGCCGGCCATCTCCAGCAGGTGTGCGCGGACCGCGTGCAGCCGGTGGTGGTCGGTGATCCGGTCGTCCGCGGCCAGCTTGTCCAGCAGGGCCAGGCCGGCCTGCGGTCCGTCAATCATGGCGACCGCCACCGCCCGGTTGAGGCTGGCCATCGGGTTCGGCGAGAGCCGCTCCAGGATCTTGTACAGCGTGTTGATCTGACGCCAGTCGGTCTCGTCGGTGCTGGGCGCCTCGTCGTGCAGCGCGGCGATGGCGGCCTGTAACTGGTAGGGGCCGAGTGTCGAGCGGGTCATCGCGTCGGTGACCAGTGCGACGCCTTCGGCGATGCGACCGCGGTCCCAGCGCGAGCGGTCCTGCTCGTCGAGCGGGATCAGCTCGCCGTGCGGGCCGGTGCGGGCGGCCCGGCGGGCGTCGGTGAGCAGCATCAGGGCCAGCAGGCCGGTCACCGCTCCCTCGTCCGGCAGCAGCCGGTGCAGCAGGCGGGTCAGCCGGATCGCCTCGGCGGCCAGGTCGTCGCGCCGTAGCCGGTCGCCGGAGCTGGCGGTGTAGCCCTCGTTGAAGATCAAGTACAGCGCGTGCAGCACGACCCGCAGTCGCTCCGCCCGATCCTGCCCGACCGGCATGGTGAACTCGCTGCCGGTGGCCTTGATCCGCTGCTTGGCCCGGCTGATCCGGGCCGCCATGGTCGGTTCCGGCACGAAGTAGGCGCGGGCGATCTCCGCGGTGGTCAGGCCGCCGACGGCGCGCAGCGTCAGCGCGATCTGCGAGGCCGGGCTCAGCGCCGGGTGGCAGCACAGGAATAGCAGGGTGAGCGTGTCGTCCCGGTTGGCCGGGGTGTCCTCGCCGGGGCCGGGCGATGTCCGGTCCGGCTCCCGGGCGGCCACCTCGTCCTCGCGTCGGCGCCGGGCCTGTTCGCTGCGAATCTGGTCGACCAGGCGGCGGCCGGCGACCGTGGTTAGCCAGCCGTGCGGGTTGTCGGGGACGCCCTCGGTCGGCCAGCGTGTCGCCGCAGCGAGCAGCGCCTCCTGCACGGCGTCCTCGCTCAGGTCGAACTGCCCGTACCGGCGCAACAGCGCGCCGAGGGCCTGTGGCGCGAGCGCGCGCAGCAGGCCCTCGACGGTGGCGTCGGCGCTCACGCGGTCGGGCCACCGGAGAAGATCACCTGGCGGACCTCGATGCCCAGGCCGTTGAACCGGGCGTCCGGGATCATCGCGGCCAGCTCCAGCGCACGGTCCCTGCTCGCGACGTCGACCAGGTAGTAGCCGCCCAGGAACTCCTTGGCCTCCAGGTAGGGACCGTCGGTGATGACCGGCACCCCGTCGCGGACGCGGACCACCGAGCTCTGGGACGGGTCGGCCAGCGCCTCGGTGCTGATCATCTCGCCGGACTCGCGGAGCGTCTTCATGAACTCGCCGTGGCCTTCCATGATCTCCTGGCGCTCGGCCTCGGTCAGTTCCTCCATGATGGCCGGGTTGATGTGCATGATCAGCAGGAACTTCATGTCCAACTCCTCACCGTCGTGGCGCCCGGTCGGGCCCCATCAACGGGTGGTCGTCGCGGGCCGACCGCTCTTGACATGCCGGTGTCGGGTTCAGCAGATCAGATGATTCTGCCGGTACGGGTCAAGATCCGTCGATCGGCTCCGACCTCACGGTGACGATCCAAGTCTCACCATTGTTATTGCCATCACAGGAGGAACACGTGGCTCAGCTACTGAGAGTCCAGAACTTCAACGTCTCGAGTGACGGAATCGGTGCCGGTGAGGACCAGACCCTCGAGAGGCCATTCGGTCATGTCGAGCCCGAGAGGCTGTTCGCCTGGGCCGGCGCCACGGCGAGCTGGCCCATGCGCACCGACCCCGGGGGCAGCCGGGGTCTCGACGACTACCTCACGCGGGACTACGCCCGCAACATCGGCGCCGAAATCATGGGCCGCAACAAGTTCGGTCCCCAGCGCGGGCCCTGGCACAACCACGAGTGGCGCGGCTGGTGGGGTGACGAGCCCCCGTTCCGCACCCCGGTGTTCGTCATGACTCACCACAAGCGTCCTTCGTTCACTCTCTCCGACACCACGTTCCACTTCGTCGACGGCGACCCTGCCACGGTCCTCGAACAGGCCCGGGAGGCGGCGCAGGGCAAGGACGTCCGACTCGGCGGCGGGGCTACCACCATCCGGCAGTTCCTCGACGCCGACCTCGTCGACACCCTGCACGTGGCGGTCTCGCCGCTGAAGCTCGGATCCGGAGTACGACTCTGGGAGTCCCCCGATGAGCTGCTCGACCGGTTCCACCTGGAGGTCGTTCCCAGCCCGAGCGGGGTGACGCACCATCTGTTCTGGCGAAAGTGACCGGTCCTCAGGGCTGGCCCCGGGGCTGTTTTGCCTCCCGGGGCTGCCCTGAGACGGGCCGTCGAGCGATAGTTACTTAGCGTTACTTGTCGGGCTGCGGCAGTTATACGAGAACCGCGCCGCGTCCTGGGCCCAGAAGGCGACCCGCGCACGACGACCGTCAGCGGTTGACACCGGAAAACAAGGCGGCCCGGGCTCTGCGGGCTGATTGCCGCTACAACCTGGATCCGGGCTCGGCCACTGCCACGGTTCGCAGGGGCCGTGGCCCCGCTCGTCGAGCTGGGCGAGCTCGTGTTCGTAGTCGACGGTGATGGAGCCGTAGTAGTTGACCACCGAGCTGCGGGCCGGGGAGATACGCGCCAGGGCCTCGGCGTCCACCTCGCGACCGGCGCCGCGCAGTTCGCCGACGGCGAGCAGGCCCATGGACGACGACGTCGATGCCGAACCGCTTCAGCTCCAGGCGGAGCGCGTCGCTGAGGCCCTCGACGGCGTACTTGCTGGCGTGGTACCAGGCCCCCAGCGGGGTGGCGAACCGGCCGCCCACCGGGCTGATGTTCACGACGGTGCCGGAACCCTGGGCGCGCATGTGGGGCAGGACGAGCTGGGTCATGCGGGCCAGGCCGAAAAGGTTGACGTCGATCTGCGCGCGGGCCTCGTCCGGGGGGACCTCCTCCATGGCGCCGTAGGAGCCGTAGCCGGCGTTGTTGACGAGGACGTCGATGCGTGTACAAGCAGGAGCGTCTCGTGAACAAGGACGGCTTCTGGGTCGCGGTCTGACCCGCAGCGCACACGCCGTGCCGCGGCTCGCTCACCTTGTCCGGGTGGGCGGGCCGCAGCACGGCGATCGGAGGACCGAGAGGACGGAGAGACGATGACGGTTCAGGGCGCTGCCCGTGTTCAGGTGTCGAACCACCAGTACGTTCTGCTGGACACGGACGCCGAAGAACCCGGCCAGGACATCGACGGCACTCTCGCGGGCAACGGGCTCGTCTCCACCAACGCGGAGTCCACCTACGCAACCGTCCTGACCGGGACCTCCTACGGTCACGTCGACATCGCCTTCGACGTGACCGCCTACCCGGCCCCCCCCTGAGCGTGGAAGGCTGGGGCGAAGTCGTTGAGATCAGCCTGTACTTCCGGACCGAGGGACCGCTCGTCGGCGACCCCCTCTCCGAAGACCTGGCAGAAGCGCCCCTTCTCGGAGACGAGGAGGCGTACCAGCGGTGGAGGTTCCGGATCCACGCCCAGGGACGCGACGCCGCATCTGCGGTCGGCGACATCCACGCCGAGGAGGACGACACCGTCCTGGAACAGCACCTCATCCAGATCTGGGCCTCCCCCCACGCACCGGAGATCCGCCACCGGCTCACCGACCAGACCGGCCGACGCAGACGTACAGCCGGCGCCGAGGAGTACACGGCAACAAAAGCCGCAGAGGCAGACCACGCCGCAACGCCCCCCGCGCCCGCCGAGGAGATGTCCATCGCCCCCGTGCACGCCGAGCTGCACGCCCGTACCCCAAAATCCCCTGACCGACCACTCAGGTCGGATTGAGTACGCGCGCCCATGTCCGGCGAATCCTCGCGCGGGGAGTATCGGTGCAGCGCCGCATCAGAGCGGCGCCGACCCGATTCAGTGCTGAGACAGTCACGGAGAATCCCATGTCCCGACGTGTTGCTCTGTCCGTTGTTGGTGGTGTCGTTCTTCTCGGTGGAGCCGGTGCCGGTGCCGGTGCCTTCGCCTTCGCCCAGGCCGCAGAGCCGGCTCCGGCGCTGACGCACAGCGCCGCCCGCTACACCGCTCCCGACGGGGACCGGGACGGCGCGCTGGCCTTCGCCACCGAAGTCACGGCGTCCTCCGGTGTCAAGAGCGTGAAGGTACTGGCCTGGCCGCAGAACTCGTCCTTCGCCAAGAAGGGTCTGACCGCCAAGGACATGGCCGCAGTGGAGTCGGCCGATTGCAAGCCCTCCGGGAAGGACGCCGTGCGCTGCACCTACACCGCCAAGGTCACCAGTGCCGTCGCTGCGTCGTCCCCGCGCGGTGCCTGGCACGTCGCCGTCCTGGCCACCGCGCAGGACGGCACCACGACCTTGGACACCGAGGCAGCCGGCTTCACCGTCCGGTGACCCGGACAGACCTCGCGGTGCTCGGACCTGGGCGGGAACTCCTGGGTCTGGCGCAGGAGGCCCTGAACCGCCCCGGGTTCGGTAGAGATCTCAGATTGTGATTTTGACCTGGGGTTTCGCGGTGGTGAGGGGTCAGTCTCCCCATTCTTCCCGTGGTCCGCTGGTGGAGATAGGCGGCGTGACGGGAAAGCGTACCGGCCTGGTGTGCCCGGAGATCGAGTGCGGCCTCTACTCCCGCGATCAGTTCTCTGAAGGGTTCGTGTGCGCCGAGCCGTGCCGGGAACGCCCCGCATTCCACGAGGGAAGCCCGCAACGCGAGTTGCGCCCCGCGTACCCCACTGAACAAGGGCGGCTTCGGGATGCTGCAGAACCACGGTCCGATGCCGAGTCACGAGCGTGAATTGAGAGCTGTTCTGGCTGCTCGTCGGCTGGCGACGGCATCTCAGTGCCAGGTGTTGTCGTTTCCGGAGGTCTTGGTCGGGAGCCGGTAGCCGAACTCCTCCCGGAGCATTGGGGCGGCAGCGTCCGAACGCATCGACAGCGCGATGAGCACGGCGAAGCCGAGCGCCCAGACGCCGGCGACGATCAGTACCGGCGCGACATCCGCGGTCCGGTGGACCACAGTGCCGAGCACTGCGGCGCCGAGCAGAGCCCAGACGGTTGTCGCCGCGTGCAGCTCGGACGCCTGGGCCGTCGTCGCGGTGATCGCGTGCGCGCGGTCGATGTCGGACACGTCCGCGCCCCCGCGGCGCACCCGTACAAGAGTGCGTCGCAGTCGCCGGATCTGGAGCACCCTGATGCCGAGCAGTACGAGCAGGCACAGGACGCCGAGTCCGACGCCGACCAGCTGCACCTGTCTCCAGATGGCAGCCGTGGGTGAGAGTGAGGGGCTCATCATGGCGAGGCTCGCGATGGCGAGGGTGACGAGCACGGGGCTGGTCGCATGGTCGAGTTCGGTGGCCTCGGCGCGCTCTCGGGCCTTGACCTGCCGCCGCAGTTCAGTGTCGGCGTCGCCGAGGAGGAGCTGAGCGGGGCCCTGTTCGCCCAGGGCCCGTGCGGGAAGGCGCTCAGGCGCGGTACGGCTCCACCGTCGGTCGGCGGCGATCAGAGCGAGTACGGCCGGGACGCAGAGCACGCCTGAGAGGAGCAGGGTGAGCGCCACCGTCGGCCAGGCGGACGCGGCGAGCAGGATGCCGGCCGTTGCCAGGAGCAGGAAGCCGATGACGATGCTCGTCACGACCGCCGGGAAGAACGGCGTGCGTGTGACGCGGCCACGCACCTCTACCGCATTCCTCAGCGCCGACGAGTCCTCAGCTGGTGCGTACATGCCGGCGAGCGCCAGCTGATGGAGGGTCAGGGCATAGCCGAGCACGATCAGGAAGACGGCGATGCCCAGCGCCGCAGCGATGAGCGGGCCGCCGAACACCGGCACGAAACCTGGCGGGTTGTCGGGGAGACCGAGTCTGCCGATGAGCGCGAGGACGGGAAGCAGACCGAACAGCGCCCCGCAGCCCACGGCCGCTGCGCCCGACACGCGCACCAGGCCGCCAGTGATCAGGACGCTGCGGGTCGGTGGCAGCTCGGGGCCGCGGTCGCGCCGCTCATCGCCCAGGGGAGCGCACTTCGCTTTCACCGTCCTAGGCTCTCACGGGTGTGCGAAGCCGTCGTTCTGCGCCCCGGCAACACCGTCGCGGGCCTCTGATTCGGTATCTGCCTCATGCTCGGCTGCATCCCCCTGGATGCCTTCTGCTACTGACCTTGATCGGGTGATGTCGGGCTGTTCGTCGGACAGCAGGCAGGTGGCTTCGGTAGTCCTGATGAGGTGAAATATCCGCAGGGCGGGGGCTTGACCGACGCCGAGAGAGCTGCGCGGGAGCGGGTCAGGCTCCAGGCCGTGACTGGAGCTGGCGAGCCAGGACGTTGGGTCGGCCGCGAGGCGAGGTGCCTGCCGTGGCAGGTCCTGTTCCGCGGCCTCCCGCCGAGCTGGACATGACGGTTTCCCTGTCATCCGGGGGCTTGACCCCGGACGTTGGACACGGGGATATGCGGTTTGGGGAAGTGTAGTTGAGGGTTCGAAGAAGGTGTTCTCGTAGGCGATCGGGGAGCGTTGTCCGAGGCGGGAGTGGCGGCGTCGGGTGTTGTAGCGGCTGGCCCAGCGGAAGGCCGCGAGCCTGGCGTGGCGGGCAGTGGGCCACGCCTTCGCGCCCTTGAGCGTCTCCCTCTTCATGGACGCGTTCCAGCTCTCCGCGGCGGCGTTGTCCGCCGAGCTGCCGACCGCGCTCATGCTTCTGGTCGCGCGGCGCTGGCTCGTTCGCAGGCGTCGGCGAACGCGGCGCTCGTGTATTGGGCGGATTCAACCGGTCGTCGCAACACCCCCTGAGCTGGAGGTTTTGCGCGTGGGTGTGGGTAATCGGCAGCGGGCGGTCCGGCAGTACCGCGGGCAGATGCCCTCTGGGGCTCGGCGCAGAAGCGGGCCGCCTGTGGTCACAGGTATTTGAGATCGTGTCGGAGACCGCTCGCCGCGACCGCGGGGTATATATGGCCCGCCAGGCGACAGCTGCGGCAGCTGCGCGTGAGCCGTACCAGGCGGTGGAGATTGCCCGAGCCGCAGCGACGATCGCGGTAGAGACCCGGTCGGCCAGGATGCGGCGGGAACTGGTCACCCTGGAGCGGGCAATGCGACCGTGGCAGGATGCCTCGGTCGGCCGGGATCTCGCGGAGATCCTGGAGCCCGTGGAGGCCCGCCGCGAACAGGACGTCGCTCCGCGTGCTCAAGCTGACGCCCGCGACCGCTCAGCTCGGCCCCACGTCGACCAGGACCAGCCGGATCTGCTCGGGGCCGTCCCAGTCGCACTGGATCGTGTAGCCGACGTCCAGGCCGGTACTGGTGCCCGGTCGGGTCGACCAGCCCAGCCGCGTGCAGGTGCGCTGTGGGTCGTTGGCGAAGGAGGAGATCCAGCTCTCGACCACGCCCCCCTCGAGCCCGTACAACGCGACGCCGGCGCGCAGCTCCGCCACGAGTGCGTCGTTGTCGCGCGGGTGCAGCCGCAGGGTGACGCTCCTGATCTCCGAGTCGCCCGGGTAGTCCTCGACGGCGATGTCGTCGGCTCGCAGCGCGACCGAGCCGTGCGGTGCATCGATGGTGACCGCGATCGGGTGCTGCCGGTCGTGGGTGGAGGCCCAGGTGGCGCTGTCGTCGGCGGAGGCGAGGCCCACCTCGGACTTGAGCAGGTGGCCGCTGCTCCAGTCGAGGTGGGCCTTCCGTGTACTCGCGATCTTCTCCGCGCCCGCTGGACTGAACGACGAGTTGCCGCCCCTGCCGTCGAGCGGGCCCTCCTTGGGCACGCTGCTCACCTGGCAGCCGAAGCTGCTGAAAAGGGCAACGGCGACCGCCCCTGCCGCCGCCGTCCGTCCGATCCGTCGTCTCACGTCGCCTCCCGCTGATCAGCCACCTGCGACACCGCAGGCGACAACCTGTGGATCACTGGGCTTGTTCGGCTGCTTTCGGACCCTGCAGTTCGCTGAGTAGGTTATGGGTGCTGGCGATCGCCGGCCGACGACCAGCCGAAGCATGATGCTGGAGAGCAGGAGGGCTGCGGCGACCACAGCCAAGCCGATGAAGAAGCGCCGCTCGTCCGACGCGGTCGCGCTGCCGATGTTCGCCGCGCCGCCCATGAGGAAGAGCAGCCCGAGGACGGTCGCTGGCGTCAGCAGCCGCATCCACCATGAGCCGATCGGGATGCGCACGAACTCGGCGTACGGTGCCGGCAAACCGAATTGCCGGCGCTCGGGATCGGAGCGCCACGACTCGACAAGGGTGCTTCCCTTCCGGATGCGGGCGTCCTGCAGGATGCCGGTGATCAGTCGCAGCCCGCACCACAGCCCTATGCCGATCACCCGCCACCGCTTCCACAGCGACTGGAACTACACCCTGCACCCCCAGCATCCTCTGGGTGCGACGGAGAACAACAGCACATCAGACCAGCCCCCAACGAACAGGCCGGATCGCCTCACGCGGCGTTCACTGCGGGACCCTGAGCTGACCGGCATGACCCGTCAACAACTCAGCCAACTCATCGACACCCTGACGCCGGCGCTGGAGCTTCAACGCGAGGAAGTGCTCCGCGGCCGTCGCGGCCACGAGCGTCTGGTCGCCCCCGGAACAGGCGCCAAAGCCAAACTCACCCCGGCCGACCGGATCCTGGCCACCGTGCTCCACTTGCGCAAACTCGCCACTATGAACCTCCTGGGCCAACTCTTCGGCGTCACTGCCATGACCATCTGCCGAGCGAGTCAGGAAGTCCGCCCACTCCTCGAAGCACACGGCCAGCACATCAATGCCTCCACCGCCCGCTTCCGCACACCAGCCGACGTCACGACGTTCTTCGCTTCCGACCACAATCAAAGCAAGATCAAGAAGACGAGTTAATGATCTGCACGCCCAAGGACTCCGTCCCCCAATACATACAGCTCGAGGCCTTCGATATAAGGGCAACGTCATCATTGATGAAATCCTGGACAATCCCGCTCATGGCCAGCAGCAGAGACACCGCCGAGGACTAGTCCCATGACCCTTATCAGCAACCTCACTCAGCTCTCTCCGCCGCCTTCCACCACACCGCCCCCCAGCAACTGGCCGGAAGTGGAGGGCATCCTCGGAGTACGCCTGCCCTCCGACTACAAAGAGATCGCCGACACCTACGGACCCGGAACCTTCTGCGGCTACCTCCATCTCTACCACCCCGCAGGGGCAACAGAATGGGTCAGCCTCACCGGACCCATGCCCGCCGCCGTCCGCACCCAGCTCGAACAAACACGAGCCCAGGGCGACCCATCCGCCCCCTGTGACCCGCAGGACCTGTTCGCCATCGGCGTCACCGACAATGGCGAGTACCTCTTCTGGATCACCGACCCCACCAACGCGCCCGACACCTGGCACGTGGCCGTCAACGAAGCCCGCGGCACACGCTGGTACACCCACGACGGCAACCTCACCGATTTCCTCACCACCGTGCTCAGCGGCCGAGCCACCATCCCCATGTTCCCCGAAGACTTCCTCGACCACGGCCCCGTCTTCACACCCGCCAGGGCAGCCCCCCACCAACCCGCGGCCACGCAGCCGCACCACCCCGCCACCGAACCAAATACCACCCTCCACACCCAGGACGTCCGCACCAGGGCCCGCGATCACGGCTACAACGTTCCGGAACGCGGACGTGTCCCCGCAGACAACATCGACGCAGGGAAGAAGTCGAACCCGCCAGCAGAAACGCGCTGATTGAGCGTCTTCAGAGTGGCCGGCACTGTCACGTTGACTGACCGGGTGGGATGATCTTCTGGTTGGTCATGCTGGGAGGGGTCGTCCGTGGACAGCGCATCGCCGTCGTACAAGGGACACCGGTACCCGGTCGAGGTCATTGCCCACTGTGTGTGGCTGTACCGCCGCTTCCCGCTGTCGTTCCGCGAGGTCGAGGAGCTGATGCTCGAGCGCGACGTGGCCGTCTCCCACGAGACGGTCCGCCGCTGGTGTGCGAAGTTCGGGCAGGCCTACGCCAACGGCCGGCGCCGGAGGCGGCCCCGGCCCGGCGACAAGTGGCACCTGGACGAGGTCTTCGTGAAGATCAACGGAGAGACGAAGTACCTGTGGCGGGCCGTCGACGCCGACGGCAACGTGCTCGACATCCTGGTCCAGTCCCGCCGGGACAAGGCCGCGGCCCGGCGCTTCTTCCGCAAACTGCTCAAGAGAACCTGCTCGGTGCCGAGGGTGATCGTCACCGACAAGCTCCGCTCCTACGGCGCGGCCCACCGCGAGGTCATGCCCTCCGTCGAGCACCGCTCCCACAAGGGCCTCAACAACCGGGCAGAGAACAGCCACCAGCCCACCCGGCAGCGCGAACGCGCCATGAAAGGCTTCCGTAGCGCCGGCGGAGCCCAGCAGTTCCTGTCCGCGTTCAGCGGCATCTCACCCCACTTCCGACCCCACCGCCACCTGATGACAGCCCCCGAATACCGCACCGAGATGACCATCCGCTTCGCCATCTGGGACCAGGTCACCGGCGTCGCCGACCTGCCCGCCGCAGCCTGAGCACGGAGCCGGACCCGGCCCCACCACACCCGACACACCATCAGGCACTCACACACCCAACAACGTGACAGCGCCGGTGAGATCCCTCCCGGCTACTCGCTAGGGGTGGATACTGCGTCGGTGTAGCGAGGTGATATCGGTGTGGGGTGCGCAGGCGTGAAAGTAGACCAGCGAGGTGAGTTCTTCCTGTGGGGCCTCGGGGGGCGGCGGCAGAACGCGGTGGCGGCCGGACCGCCAGCGGTCTCCGCTCCAGCGGGCCATGAGATCGCCGATGTTGAGCGTGTAGGCGCTGGGCTCATAGGGCGCGTCCTGCCAGCCGACTTCGTCGTCGTAGATCTGGAGGCCGCCCTTGCCGGGCTGCCGGTTCAGGAGGGTGATGAGGCCGAAGTCGGTGTGCGGTCCGACGCGGAACTGGCCGGGAGCGGCGGTGCCGGTTTCATGGGCTGCCGGGTACCAGTTGATCGTGAAGTCCCAGTGCGGGCGCTTGGTGTGGCGGGTGAAGAAGTCGGCTGGCTGACGCAGCGCGGTCGCCATGACTTCGAGAAGTGTGTCGGCCAGGGTGCGCATCCGGTCGGTGTATGCGATGACGAGCGGGCGCAGGGTGGGGACTTCGTCGGGCCAGTCGCAGGGCATCTGCTGTGCGTTGCCGGGCCGTGCGGAGGAATCGACGGCACATGACCAGACCTCCAGCAGGTCCGGCGGGGTGAGGGTGCCTTCGGAGCGAGCGGTGGTCACCCGTTCCCGGCCGATCCAGCCACGTCGGCTCTGGTCGTAGGGCTTCTTGGCTGCCTGGGGCATGTGGAAGAAGTCGTATGCCGCGGCGCGTACATGGCCTGGCAGATCCGGTTCGATGCCGTGTCCGGTCACCAGCAGGAAGCCGGTGGACTGCAGGGAGTGGTCGACCTGAGCGGCGAGCCGCTCCCGGTCTGCGCTGTGATTCGACGTCCAGCGGCTGAGGTCGATGACGGGAATCGAGGTGGTGGCCATGGTTCGTCCTTCTTTGACGTCGATGGTCAGGGCCTGGATGAAAGTGATGCTGAAACGGCCGGTGGAAATATGGCGATCTCTGTGTGAGTCAGGAGATGTGCGCTCCGTGCGCTGTGTCGCAGATCGCCTGGCGGGGACTCGGTGCCGCCGGGCTCACTCGATGGCGGAGGTGGCCGGCTGAGCGCCAGTGGTGGTTTCGCCTGCGGCTGCGGGGTGTTGTTCCTGAGGTTGTCGGGACAGCCACAGCACGAGAACGGCTCCGGCCAGGGCCACGGCACCGGCCGAGAGCGCAAGGGTGTTGTGCCCGGTGGCGAACACGGCATGGAGTGTGTGCTCCAGACCGGCGCGCTGAGTGGCCGGGGTGTGGGCCAGGAGACTATCGGCGCCGCCGCCGGAGAGGGTCTGCGCGGTGACGAGGGGATCGGCAACCTTGCTGTGGAGGGATGTGGTCATGGCGGAGACGGCCAGGGCTCCGAAGACAGCTACTCCGAGGGCGTAGCCGAGCTGTTCGAAGGTGCTGTACATACCACTGGCGGTACCCGCGTGCTCAGCCGGGACGGAGCCCAGCGCGAGAGCTGCGGCGACCTGGAAGATCAGGCCCATGCCGACCCCACTCAGGGCCAGGCCACCCACCAGGACAGGCCAGCCCGACTCCGGCCCCAGGAAGCCCTCGGCGCCGACCCCGAGACCCGCGAGAGCGAGCCCGAGAGCGGCGCCCAGGCGAGGGGAGGGCTTGAGTCTCCGGCCTGCACCCAGCACCGCCACCGAACCGGCGGCCGCCGCGTGCGGCAGCACGACCAGACCGGCGGCGAGCGGGGAGAGGTGCTGCACGGACTGCAGCCACAGGGAGGTGTACGGCATGATCCCGTAGACGGTGCCCTCGCCGACCGCAATGGTGAGCATCGCAGCGGTAAACGCGGGCCGGCGGAACAGCGACAGGTCCAGCAGAGGGTGACGGCGGAGCTGTTGCACTCGCAGGAAGCCGACGAAAGCGCCCAGCGCTGCTCCCAGTGGCACCAGCGTCCCTGCCGATGCCCACCCTCGAACATGTGCCTCGGTCAGGGCGTAGACGGACCCACCCGCGCCGATCGCGAACAGCACCAGGCCGGGGACGTCCAGGCGCCGTGAGGTGTCCCGCACCGGTGGTGCGGTGCGGGGGATGTATCGGAAGGTCGTGATCAGGGCGGTCACGGTAACGGGGACGTTGACGTAGAAGATCCATCGCCAGTCCAGAGTCTGGGTGAGCAGGCCGCCCAGGACCGGTCCCAGGGCGGAAGCGCTGGCGGCGACGGCCGCCCAGGTACTGAAGGCCAGGGACAGGCGGCGGCCCGAGTACAGGGTGCTGATCAGGGACAGAGTGGTCGTGAACATCGCCGCAGCACCCAGTCCCTGCACGATGCGGGCGGCAATGAGTACGGCCATGCCCGGCGACAGTGCACAGGCAACCGATGCCAGCGCGAAGACGACCAGCCCACCCGCGTACATCCGGCGTCGACCGTGAAGGTCGGCCAGCATCCCGGCGCCCAGCAGGGCGGCCGCCACCGCGAGCGCGTACCCGTCGGCTACCCATTGCAGTTGGGACAGTGACGAGCCCAGCGACTCCGATATGGCCGGCAGTGCCACCAGCACGATCGTCACGTCGACGAGCAACATGAACGTGCCCAGGCAGATGGCGGCCAACGGACCCCAGATACGCATGGATTCCCAACTCCCGGACCGGGCGGACAATGACCTGGTCGACCATCCAGGTCCGTCCCGTTCCGGCCCAAGCCGTACGCTTGAATTCGGGATCATCCGGCGAAGAAATGAGGTGTACCGGTGGATCACGACACCATGGACGACCTCGACCAGCACCTGCTCCGGGCCCTCCAGCTCGACGGCCGCGCCCCTTTCAGCCGCATTGCGCGAGACCGCAGTGTCTCCGAACGCACCGTTGCCCGCCGATACCAACGGCTGCGCGCCCTCGGACTGCGCATCGTCGGCCAGCCCGTCTCCTCTCGTCTGGGCCTGAGCCGGTGGCTGCTGCGCCTGCACTGCACCCCGGACACCGTCGGAACCATCGCCGACGCCCTCGCCCGCCGTCCCGATACCAGCTGGGTCACCCTCGCTTCCGGCGGTGCCGAGCTCTACTGCGCGCTCAACGCCCGTACGGCTGACGAGCGCAACGTACTGCTGCTGGAGAAGCTCCCCCGCACCCCGCGGGTGCTCTCCGTCAGCGCTCACTGCATGATGCGCATCTTCGTCGGTGCGACCAGCACCTGGCACGCCACCCGGTTCGAGCCGGAAGGCACTGCAGCTGCGGTGGATTCCGGCTCATCCACCGTCGCCCCGCTCAGCTTGGACGCAACCGATCACATTCTGTTCACCGAGCTGGCCCGAGAGGGCCGTGCAACGCTGCCCGAACTCGCCGCGGCCGCCGACCGCTCCCCGTCCAGCGTCCAACGCCACCTCGACCGCCTCCGCGGCGAGGGTGCCTTGAATCTCTCTGTCGACTTCGATCCGCAGCTCCTCGGCTACCACATGGCCACCCGGATCTGGCTGAACGTTGCCCCCGCGCACCTGCGCATCGTGGGGGAAACCCTTGCCACCCACTCGCAGATCGCTTTCGCCGCAGCCATCACCGGCACGTCCAACCTGGTAGCCAGCGGCATCTTCCGGGACCCGGCCGACCTGTACGACTACATCGACCAGCGCATCAGCCGGCTACCTGGCATCCAGAGCATTGAGACCGCCCCCACCCTGCGGGAAGTCAAGCGCCTTGCTCCCGGCGTGACTTGAACGTGGGTGACGCAGAACCGGCTGATGATCTCGCGATAGCAGGGTGGTCAGCTCACGGGGCGTGGGACGGGCCGGTACGGATGCGGAGGCCTGGAGGGCGGCGTAGCCGCGGCGAGTCAGGAATCGATGCGGAACGAGTACAGACCGAGAGCGGTGAAGTACGCGTTGCGGCCGCTGATGTGGATCTCCGAGGAAATCCGGGCTTCGTCCTCGCTCCACGGCAAGGCGGACGGATCCCTCAGCGGCACCTCCCAGCGCGGTTTTCCCGTACGGGAGTCGAGAGCCAGGAGCTTGCTCGGATGGGACCTCCCCGCGTAGACGGTGTCCCCGACGACGGCGACTCCCTCGGTGCCCGCGCCGATCTCGCACCGCCAGCGCTGTTTGCCCGTCCTCGCGTCCAGGCCGTAGAGAAACCGGTCCTGACAGTGGACGTAGACGGCGTTGCCCTGCACATGGACGTCATTGATGCTGCCCCCGAGTCGGCGCTTCCAGCGCTGTCGGCCCGACGCGGTATCCAGGGCGTGCACCCAGTGCTCCTCCGTGCCCAGGCAGACCGTACCGCCGTGGACGGCGGGCGAGCCGGTGGTCGTGTCGCCGGTGCCGGAGAATTTCCATCGGGGCCTGCCCGTGGAGCCGTCCACGGCGTGCAGCATGCCATTGTTGGTCATGGCGAAAACGGTGCCTGCCACGACGGGGGTCCGACCCGTGGGCATGCCCTCCCCCGTCTGGAAGCGCCAGCGGTGGCGGCCGGTGGCGGGGTCGAAGCCGTACAGGTAGCCGTCTGTGGCGCGGGCGTAAACGAGTTTGTCGCCCGCCGCCACTGAGACCCCTCCGAGACTGGCCAGAAGTACGGACCAGCGGCGGCTGCCGGTGGCGACATCGACCGCATGGAGTTTGCCCTCCGAGCTCGCCGCGAAGACCGTGCCACCGAGGACCGCGGGTTGGTCGGCCATGTGGCTCTCTGCGGTGTAAGCCCACCGTTGGCGGCCGGTGGCCGCGTCGACCGCGTACAGGTTGCTGTTCTTGTAACTCCCGAGATAGAGCGTGCCACCCGCCATCGTCGCGTTGCCCATCTCGCTCCCCGGTGCGAAGCGCCAGTTCTGACGCGGGTCCGGCTGCTCCTCCTGGAAGACTCCGGCCAATGTGTAGGCCCCGGCTCCGGTCGCCGACAACGCCGCGAGGCCGAGCAGCAGCTTTCGGCGGGGCAGCCGTCGGCGAGCGGAGCCCGCCGGCGGAGAAAAGCGCTGCAGGAGGGGCGGGTCCGGCCGAGGACTCCGCTGCGACGACGGTTGCGGTCGCGGCACCGGCGGCGCGGGCCGTGCTGCGGTACGGGTCCGGGCGCCGTGCAGCGGATCGGAGGCCGGGTCCACCACTGTCGGCTCATACCTGACCTGCTCGGCGGCCTCCCTGGTCCGGCGGGCGATCTCCGCGGCGAGCGCGGGCGGGGGCCAGGGCGGCGCACCGCCGGGCAGACCGGCCAGCGCGGTCTCCAGCCCTGCCGGTGTGGGGCGTTCGGCGGGGTCCCGGGCCAGACAGGCGCGCAACAGATCGGCCACGGGCGGATCGATACCCGTCAGGTCCGGGTCCTCGGACAGGACCCGGACATCGACGGCCGCCGGGTGGCCTGTGCCGTACGGCGACTGCCCCGATGCCGCGAACGCCAGCACCGCGCCGAGCGCGAACACGTCGGAACGGGCGTCGAACCGGCCGTGCTGCAGGTACTCCGGAGCGATGTATCCGGACGTACCGATGACACCGGTCCGGGTCAGCCGGGTGTCCTCGCACGCGCGGGCGATCCCGAAGTCGATGATCACCGGGCCGTCGCCGCCCATCATCACGTTGGACGGCTTGAGGTCACGGTGCACCAGCCCGGACACATGTATCCGCCGCAGGGCCGCCGCCAGGAGAAGACCGAGCCGGCGCACCTCCAGCGGCCCGTACGCACGGACGGCCTCGCCCAGTGAAGGGCCGGGGACGAACTCGGTAGCCAGCCACGGCGGATTCTCGTCCACCCCGTCGGACAGCACTGACGCGATTCCGGGGCCGGAGACCCGTGCCGAGGCCCGCGCCTCGTGGGCGAACCTGCGCCGGAACTGCCGGTCCTCGGCGTACTCGGGGCGGATCACCTTCACGGCCGCGAGCCCGTGGGCGCTCCCCGTTCCGCCGACGCCGAGATACACCAAACCCATTCCGCCGCCGCCGAGCCTGCGCAGCACCGTGTACGGACCGATGTGTTGTGGATCCATACGTCCGGTCATCGCCGACCTGCCCCCCCATGCGTCACAGATGACTCTATGTCACCCCGCTTCATGCCCACCAGCTTTCCGTGCAGCCCGGCGACGGGAGAGGACCCCTGCCATCGCAGATGTTCCTCATTTCGTCACCTCACCCGCTGAAGCGGACTCCGACGCGGCGGACGCTCGGATCTTCGAGGAACGCGACCGCAGAATCGTCGCCAGGCTCGCGACCGGACCAGCGCAGTCGCCGAGTCCACCAATGTCACCCCACAGCCGCGCGCACGACTCATCGCCATCGCCAGGCGCTTCAACGCCCCGGTGACCATACTGCGATTCAACCCGGACCTCGCCGACCTCCTCCAGCAGCACGCGAAGCGAGGCCGCACCGACATCACCGCCGCAGACATCCGCGCCTACGCCGCGATCATGGCCCGACACGCCGCCGCCGACCAACTGTGCTCCGAGGGCGCAACCGCCGTCCACGACGTTCCCGGACGCCGCCAAGCAACCACGCCCCCGGAAGCCGCCGCGCATTTCGCATTCGCCTGACACAACCGACGCGTCCAGGCTCGTCCTCCGGCACCCTCCACGAACTTGCGCGGGGCAACACTATGGGACGGCCCGTTGGCCGGGCGGATCAGACCCCTGATCACGCGGACGTAGAGGAAGAGGCGGACCCTGCGGACCGACCCTTCCCTGCACGTCGTGCCGACCGGCACCCGCTACCAGCGCATCCGAGCGCATCGAGGTCCGCCCGCCGCTGCTCGGTGAGCCTGTCGCTCCGCCGCCGCGCGTTGTCGATCCACGTTGCCGAGCCTCACCACCACAGCCTCTCCAGCGCCCTCCTGAGTGTCCGACGCACCGGGTTCGGCGGGCCGGGGCGCCGGCGGTGGCGGCGCACTCCTCAAGACCCAGGTCGGCTTCACCCAGCGGGTGCCCGGCACAAGACAGGGATCCCCGCTCACGAGCGGGTGACCCGGATTCCGGCCCGCATGGTGCTGAAGCATGGAGCCGGGCAGGCGGTGCCGCCCTCAACGACGCGTGCGGGGGCAGAACGTGGGCGGGTTGCCGGCTGTTGCGCGGGCGGTGACCAGGCCCGATTCGTAGGCCGCGATGACCGCCTGGGCGCGGTCACGGACGTCGAGCTTGCTGAAGATGCTGGTGATGTAGTTCTTGACAGTGGAGACGCTGAGGTCCAGGTCGTGGGCGATCGCGGCGTTGTCGAGACCGGTGGCCATCAGACGCCACACCTCGACCTCCCGGGGTGTGAGTTCGCCCAGGTCGGTGGGGAGTGGCTGCGACGCGCCGTGAGGGGCCCGTACGTAGGTGGAGATCAGCCGGGTGAGCAGGCGCGGCGCGACGACGGCCTCGCCGGCGTGGACGGTGCGGATTGCCGTGCTCAGGTCCTCCGGCGAGCTGTCCTTGGGCAGGAACCCGCAGGCTCCGGCGCGCAGGGCACCCACGACGTACTCGTCCATGTCGAAGGTGCTGAGGGCCAGGACCCGGCAGTCGGGCACGGTGGCGGCGAGTTCCCCGGTCGCGCCCACCCCGTCGAGGACGGGCATCCGGATGTCCATCACCACGACGTCGGGGCGCAGCCGGCAGGCGAGGGTAACGGCCTGGGCGCCGTTCTCGGCCTCTCCCACCACTTCGAAGGACGGGTCGGGGGAGAGGATCAGCGACAGGCCGCGCCGGACCAGCGGCTGGTCGTCCACGATCAGCACCCTGATCCTCGGTGTGTCCGGCCGGGTCCCGGTCATCGGTGTGCCCCCTCGTGCTGGACGGCCGCCTCGGCCGCCTCGTCCGTGGTCAGCGGCAGGTCCGCCACCACTGCGAACCCCCCGTCGGTCTGCGGGCCGACGGTGAGGGTGCCGCCATGCAGGGCGACGCGCTCGCGCATGCCCATCAGGCCGTAGCCGCCCGAGCCCACCGCCGACGCCTCCTCCTGCGGCGGTGCGCCCCCGCCGTCGTCCCGTACCGCGATGGTGACCCGCTCCTGGTGGTACGTCAGGTGTACGGACGCGCGGGCGGCTCCCGCGTACTTGCGGGTGTTGGTGAGGGCCTCCTGGGCGATCCTGAATACCGTGAGGCCGACGGTCGGTGGCAGCGGGCGCTGCGGCCCGTGGACGCTGAACTCGGTCGGCAGTCCGGCAAGGCGGGACTCGGCCACCAGCCGGTCGAGGTCTTCGACGCCGGGCTGGGGCAGCGACGGCGCGGACTCCGGTTCGTCCCCGGCCCGCAGCACGTCGAGGAGCTGGCGCATCTCGCGCAGCGCGAGCCGCCCAGAGGACTCCAGGGTGACCAGGGCGTCCCGGACCACGTCCGGTTCGGCGAGGTTGGCCCGGGCTCCGCCGGCCATCAGCTGCATGGTGGTGATGTGGTGGGCCACGATGTCGTGCAACTCCCGTGCGATGCGGCGACGTTCGTCGGCCACCGCACGTTCGGCAAGGAGTCTGCGGTTGGCCGCCACCTCCCGCTGCCAGCGGTTGATCGCCAGGGCGGTGCCGACGACGATCAGGGTGGAGAGGGGCGAGGCAATGGCGTCCTGCCAGGTCGGAATCCGGCCGTGGCTCTGGCTCAGCAGCGTCAGCGACACCGTCGCGGCGGCCGCGACCGTCGTCACCCGGCCGGTGCAGGCCCTGGCGACCGAGTACAGGGCGACCAGCAGGACGGCACCGAAGTGGCTGGGCAGCGGGACGGTCAGGGTGGCCGTCGCGTCGAGTGCCAGTACGGTGGCGAGCGCCGCCACCGGGTGGCTTCGCCGGGCGAGCAGCGGCACGGCCGCCAGGGCGAGGAGGAGGAACCCGGCCACGCTCACGTCGTGCCGGCCGTCGGGGTCGTCGAAGAAAACGTAGCTGAGCAGGTTCATCGCGCAGGCCCCGGCGGTCACGAGTGCGTCGTTACGGGTCCACGGCGGCTCGGCGCTGTCGATGTGCAGCGGTATTCGGGCATCGCCGGGCCAGATGTGTCGGCTGCTGGGCATTTCTGTTCTCCCTGTGTCCGGCCTCCCGGCCCCCGGACAGGGTTGCACAGCACCGGCCGCGGCAGTCGCAGGTCCCTGGAGGCCTGGGACCGGGCCTGGGACCAGGGTCCTGGTCCCTGGCCGGGGCAGGCCCCAGGGCCCCGGTCCGGATCATCCGCTGCCATGACGCTTGCCGGCCCCTCCAAGTGATGGTCTGGAGACCGGCCGGGAGCCCCCGGCAGACGTCCGCATGCAAGTCCGTCCGCCGGAGGACATCGTGATCCGCGCCCTGACCGGATACTCCACCAGACACCCGTGGAAGGTCATTGCCCTCTGGGCGGTGCTGGGTGTCGTGCTGAGCGCCCTGGCCCCGACACTGATCGGCCGTGTCACCCAGAACCAGACCGGGGATTTCCTGCCCAAGAGCTACGACTCGGCCGCCGCGCTGGAGATCGCCGAGGAGCAGTTCGGGGTGAACCCCAATGCCACCACGGTGACGATGCTGGTCGCCCGGTCCGACGGCAAGGCTCTCGGCGCCGCGGACCAGAAGCGGGTCGAGGCCGAGGCGGCGAAGCTGGCGCAGCGCCGGGTGATGATGCCCAGGGAGGACGACAGGCCGAAGTTTCTGGTCCCGGACCGCTCCCAGACGCCCCGGATCGCCCCGGCGATGGTGGCGCCCGACCGGAGTTTCGAACTGCTCTCCGTCGAGCTGATCGGGAACCGTACGGACAAGGGGGTCCAGGGCGTCTACCGGGCCTTCCGGGACGCCGCCCGGACGCAGTTCTCCGAGGCGGGGATGCGCACCGGCTTCACCGGGAGTCTCGCTGACACCGTCGACACCACCGATGCCCACGAGACCGCCGCGAAGGTCGGGGGCGCCCTCCTCATGGGGCTCATCCTGCTGATCAACGTGCTGGTGTTCCGCAGCGTGCTGGCGGCCCTGCTGCCGCTGGTCGCGGTCGCCATGATCATCGGCGTGGCGGGGGGAGCCGTCGCGGGTGCCGCGATACTCACCGGGCGCAAGCTCGACGCGGGCACCCCTGATCTGATCAGCGTGGTCCTGCTCGGCATCGGCATCGACTACCTGCTCTTCCTGCTGTTTCGCTTCCGCGAGCGACTGCGCGCCCAGCCGGAGCAGTCCGCCCGCGAGGCGGCCGGGCAGGTCTCTGGCCGGGTGGGCACCGCGATCACCTCGGCGGCGCTGACCATCGTGGCCGCGTTTGCCACACTGGGCGTGGCGACCTTCGGGCAGTTCCGCTCGCTGGGCCCCGCGATCGCCGTCGCGGTCCTGGTGATGCTGCTCGGCAGCCTCACCCTGCTCCCGGCGCTCCTCGCGGCCGCAGGGCGCAAGATGTTCTGGCCCTCCAAGGCCCTTGGCCACGAGCCGAGCGAAGGCCGTGCCGCCCGCTTCGGAGCTCTGGTCGCACGACGACCGCTGACAATGATGGTCGCCTCCGTCGCCCTGCTTGCCACGCTGGCCGCCGGGCTGATGGGGATCCGCATGGACTACGGCCAGGGCAACGCCGCTGCCAAAACCTCTGCGGCGGCTACCGCGACCGAGATCTCCCGCGCGCTGCCGGCCGGAGTGTCGGACCCGACGAGCGTCTTCGTCACCACCACTGACGGCGGCACCCTCACCATCGACCGGCTGAACGGCCTCTCCCGTGCACTTACCCAGGTCAAGGGCGTGGGCCAGGTCGCACGGACCGTCCTGAACAAGGACCACCGCGCCGCCCGGATCGACCTCTATCCCACCGCGGACCCACAGAGCCAGCAGGCCCGCGACCTGGCCTCCGGACCCGTGCGGGCAGCGGTCACCCAGCACACACCTGCCGGAACAACGGCACACGTGGGCGGAACAGCGGCGATCTCCGCCGACATCTCCACCGCCGTCGACCACGACCTGAAGACCGTTTTCCCGGTCGCGGCCGCGCTCATCGCTCTCATCCTCCTGCTGCTCCTGCGCAGCCTGCTCGCACCGCTGGTCCTGATGCTCTCCGTCGGACTCGGCTTCGCCGCCACCCTCGGCGCCGCCACACTGCTGTTCCAGCACGGCCTCGGCAAGCCGGGCGTCAACTTCACCCTCCCCCTTGTGTTGTTCCTGTTCGTCGTGGCCCTGGGCACCGACTACAACATCCTGATCAGCGACCGGATCCGGGAGGAGATGCAGCGGCCGGGCCCGGCCCGCGCCGCCGTGGCCCGCGCGGTACAGCACACGACACCGGCCATCGCGACGGCCGGGCTGGTCCTTGCTGGCTCCTTCGCCTCGCTCGCCACGACCCCGGGCAACGAACAGATCGCCTTCGCGATGACGCTCGGCATCCTGCTCTCCGCGCTCGCCCTTTCGCTGGTGCTGGTCCCCGCCCTCACCGCACTCCTCGGACGGAGCATCTGGTGGCCGATCCGCCCGCGGCCCACCAAGGGCGGCCACCCGCAGCACCGTGCGAACGCACCCGCCCCGGAACCCGACCGGGTCACGACGTACTGACTGAACAGCTCAGGTGGCCAGTGAGCACTTCAACCCCGGACACCGCCTTCCGCACCACCGACCGTACCCACCAGCCCAAGGAGACCTGTGACCATCCTCAGCCCCACCGCGCGGCGCGCCTCCACCGCGAGCCTCGCCCTCGCCGCCTGCTTCACCACTTCCCCCGCCCTGGCCTCAGCTTCGGAGGCCCCCGCCAAGAACGGCACCGCAGCCGGGCTCCACCAGTACTACCGGCAACACCTCGGCTGGGGCAGCTGCGTCACGGGCCCCGCCGACACGACGGGCCGCGATCTGGACAAAGCCGGTGTGCAATGCGCAGACGTCACCGTGCCGCTGGACTACGCCCACCCCGCGAGGCGCACGATCACCGTCGCGATATCCCGGCTCAAGGCTACCGACACCCGCCACCGCATCGGCTCGATCCTGCTGAACAACGGCGGACCAGGCGGACCCTCGGTCCAGTCACCGCCGGACGTCCGCAAGGCGATGAAGGACGTCGGTGCGCGCTACGACATCGTCGGCTTCGACCCACGCTTCGTCGGCCGCAGCACCCCACTGGACTGCGGCTGGCCCGTCGGCACGTCCTGGTTCTCGGCCGGCACCAGCCGGGCGTCCTTCGACCGCCAGGTCGCCCTGCAGAAGAGCCTTGCCGACAAGTGCCGCACCGCCGACGCCTCAGTGCTGCCGTACATCAGCACCCGCAACACGGCCCGTGACATGGACGTCGTCCGCGGCGCGCTCGGCGAGCGGAAGATCTCCTATCTCGGCTACTCGTACGGCACCTACTTGGGCACGGTCTACACCCAGATGTTCCCCGGCCGCTACGACCGCGTCGTGCTCGACGGCGCGGTCGCCCCCGCCGACTACGGCCCCCGCCTGACGAAGGGCACCGAGCGCGCGAACAAAAAGGCGCTGTCCGCCTGGGCCGCGTGGGCGGCGGACCGCGACGCCGCGTACGGCCTCGGCCGCACCCGCGCCCAAGTACTCACCACCGTCGACCGCGTCCTCAAGGCGTCCGCCCGCGGCCCACTGACCGTCGGCACCGGCTCGCACGCCTTCCGGATCGACGACACCCAGGTGCCGGTCCTCCTCTACTCCAGCATCGGGGACGACACCGACCCGACCCGGGCGTTCCTCGCCGAGCAGCTGGCCGTGCTGAGCAGGGCCGCACGGGGCACAGCCCCGACGCCGCTCTCGCCGGAGTTCGCCGCGACGCTCCGGTACCTACTGCACGGCGCGGCCGAACCGTCGGGAGTCCAGGCCGCGGTCCTCTGCGGGGACGTGGCCGCCCCGCGCGACCCCGAGGTCTACTGGCGCGACATCGAACGCAGCCGGGCCGCGCACCCGGTCTTCGGCCCAATGACCAACAACATCGGCCCCTGCGCCTTCTGGGACCGCCCCCGCGAGGAACCCACCCAGGTCCGCCGCGACGCCCCGGTACTGATCGTGGCCGCCACCGGCGACCCGCGCACCACCTACAAGAGCAGCGTGACCCTGCACGAGCAACTGCCCGACTCCAAGCTGCTCACCCTCAAGGGCGCCAACCGACACGCCCTCTTCGGGCGCTACGGCAACGCCTGTGTGGACGACGAGGTCAACAGGTACCTGGCCACCGGCAAACTGCCGACGAAGAATCAGACTTGCGTCAAGCGGGCCGGTGAGGCGTCTTCGTAGGATTGGACGACGACGAAGGCATTGTCCGCACCGATGGGCGTCGATCAGCATCAACACCAAGTCCTCGGGCGGGGCGTCATCGCCGTCATCGACCAGGTGAACGGCAAGAGGGCCGGTGACGATCAGCGGACGGGAGGGTCTGGGGGACGCGTGAGGCTCGGAGCTGTCCATTGAGATCCACCCGCAGCGGGCTCTGCATCAACGTCAGCGAGCGGTGTGGTCAGGCTCCAGGCCGGCGTCCCGTGCCAGCAATGCGGCTTGCACCCGGTTCTCGCAGCCCAGCTTGGTCAGGATCCGGCTCACATACGATTTGACCGTGGCCTCGCTCATATGGATCCGCCGACCGGCGTTCGCGTTGGACAGGCCCTCACCCAGCAGCGCCAGGACCTCCAGCTCGCGGTTGGTCAGCGCCTCCAGTCGGCGGCGGGCCTGCTCGGCACGGTGGGCGCTCCGGCCGGACGCCAACGAGTCCACGACACGGCGGGTGGCACCCGGCGACAGGTACGCGTCTCCGGCCGCGGCAGCCCGGACCGCGCGCATGAGCTCCGCGGGAGCCGAGTCCTTGAGCAGAAAACCCACGCTGCCCCCCGTCAGGGCGCGCAGTACGTTCTGCTGTTCCCCGAAGGTTGTCAGGATCAGCACCCGCGTGTCAGGCACGGTCCGGTGCAGCTCGGCCAGGGCCGTCAGTCCGTCCATGACCGGCATCTGGATGTCGAGCAGCACGACGTCCACGCGACGGGTCTGAGCCAGTTCGACCGCCTCACGGCCGTTCACCGCCTCGGCGACGACTTCGATGTCGTCGGCGGAGGAGAGAATCATCCTGACGCCTGCCCGGATGAGCGGCTCGTCATCCGTGACGAGAACCCTGATCATGACTCTCCTGCGCGGTCCTTGAGTGTCTACCTGCGGTCACTCGCCATCATCCCTGACCGAGCGCCCGGTACTCCTTAGTTCTTCACCTCGAAGGACTTCTTCTCGGTCAACTTGCCGTCCTTGAAGCAGAACCGGAAGACCGGCTCCATGTCCGGATTGTTGCTGGGCTCCGTGGAAGTCAGGCTGAGGCATTTCGCCCCCTTGGGCACGGGCGGCGCGCCCATTTCCAGGCCGTCGGTCAGGAAGGGGTCCTCCTTGGGCAACTGCTTGCGGATCTCTGCCTCGGACTGGCCCACCCTCACCGCGTCGTACTGCTTCGGCTGGATCTTGGCCTTTTCCGCCTTGTCCAGGAGGACGTATCCCCCGACGCCGACGGCGGCGATCACCAGTAGTAGAGGGATCAGTACCACCATCCCGCACCCGATGGCTATGCCGCTTCTGTTCTTCCTGCTCATTGCCTTGGCCAGCTCCTTCAGACCGTTCCCGTTCATGACGGGATCACTCTCGTCCAAGGAGCCCCCCGGGGTCTGCTGCCAAAAGGCGCCTGTCGGATCAACGAACGTCGTCGCCACGTTGCCGGGCTCGGGGCTCGGGATACCGTCTTCCGGCGATGTGTACGGCAGCACGCCCGCCAGCCGGAAGCCGCCGTCCGCCGTCGGGCCCGCGTGCGCCATGCCCCCGATGAGCCGGGTCCGCTCACCGAGCCCGGTCAGCCCCTGGCCGCCGCTCACCACGTCCCGCCCGTTGCTCGTCATCCCGGTTGCGGGTCCGTTGGCGACCTCCACGACCAGCGAGTCCGGCTCATACCGCAGCTCGACGGTGATCGGGGCGCCCGGGGCGTGCTTGTGGGCGTTGGTCAGGCCCTCCTGGACGATGCGGTACGCCGCGTGATCGGCGGTCGGAAGGAGCGGGCGCGGCTCGCCGGAGTGCCGCAGCTCCACGGCCGCGCCCGCGCTCCGGGACGTTTCCACCAGGCCCTCGATGCCCGCCACCCCGCGCGACAGCGCAGTGGTCCCCTCTGTCGCAGCGGCCGCGACGCCCGGGGTGGTGCGGTCCTGGTGGGGGGCCTCCGTGCTGTCCCGCATCACCTGTATGACCTCGCGCAGCTCGTGCATCGCGGCCACCGACGCCTCGCGCAGCACCCCCACTGCCTCCCGCTGCGGTCCGGTCAGCTCGCGGTCCACCTCCAGCGCGCCCGCGTGCACCGAGATGAGCACCAGCTGATGGCCGAGGCTGTCGTGCATGTCCTGCGCAATGCGCTGACGCTCCCGCGCCCGGGCCTGTCCGGCGATCATCGCGCGCTCGCGTTGCTGTTGGGCGTCGTACTCCCGGAGCGTGTCGGTCAGCATATGGTGCTGAGACCGGTAGCGGCCGGCCAGGCCGGGCACGATGATCGCGACCAGCGGCCACAAGACGCTGAAGACCAGGCGGGGCAGTGACAGGTATGGAAGCGCCTGCACGACTGCCAGGCCGAGGTTGAGGATGTATGCGAAGGCGAAGATGCCGACGGTCTTGCCGACCACGTCGATCCGCCGCCCCGCCGACCAGGCGGCGACGAGAACCAACGGAGCGAGACCGCCCAACAGGACAGAGCCGACGGCGGTCACCAGCAGCACGGTCGCGGGCAGCGTCCGGCGCAAAAGTGACAGCGCTGCGATCGCCAGCCCGGTGGCAGCGATCCCTACGGTGCCGCCGTTGTCCAGGGCCGCGAGTCCTGCCCCCAACAGCCCGACCGCTACGCTCAGCAGCGATTCGCCCACGATGCGCCAGGGAGACCACATTCCGGGATCCCAGAGAGCCCTGCCCGGGGTGGCCAGCCGCGGGGTCGCCGAACGCAGCCTCGCCGTCAGTGCCTGGCGAGCCGATATTTTAAGGGCCGTAGATTCCACACGAGTCACCCGGCTACGTTAAGACCCCTCAACCCGCTCAGCATCAGCCATTGGTCGCGACGGTCAACGACGAAAGTTCAACCTGGCGCGGCGGCCCGGGCATCCGTCGGCGATCCACAAGACCCCGGCCGCAGCAGAGCGCCGGTTCTCACCGACCTTGAGGTTCCCCCGAGGATGGTGAGCCGGTCGGGGCCGGCCTCCCTCCACGGCGTCTCGACTGGGTCGGCCCCGTACACCTCGGGCGGACCGGCATACCAGCTTCCCGCAGCCCCCCTCGGGCGCGATGTGGACCAGGCGCAGCTCCATACCGTCCCCGCCGCCCTCGGCGACCTCGTACAGCTCCGTCGTGCGCGGCGCGTTCTCGGTGGCCTCCAGCGTGAGTATCACCCGGTCACCGGGACGGGACGGGTACCACGGCGCCCCGGTCAGCTCACGGTGCCCGCCGACCAGCATCGAATGGCGCGGCGGCCACGCCCACGAGTGGAACGCCGACTGAACGCCCGCATGGTCTGTCCGACACCACCGCCACGGGGAGCGGCACACGGCGAGTGGCTGCCCGTACGATGACCGGCGTGACCGTCCGCCGCGCTCTTGGCTCCGGCCCCCAGGCTCCCGCGCACAGCATCCGCGCCGCCCAGGCCGACCTGCTCGACGCTCTTCCCAAAGAGCGTCTGTCCGACCTCGACGAACTGCGAGCCCGAGGCGTGCTCGGCACGCGCCCGGCAGCGCCCCCGTCCCCGCGCCGGACCCTGGGACCCGGTGCCGCACCGACCACGTAAGCACCAGCTCCGCCCGCCCCGGCCGTAACGGGGGAGAACGTCGTTCTCGCTCGGGGAGACTGGGGCCACTATTTCAGCGGTGGGGAGCGAGCGCATGGCGGCGACGGATCCGGCGACGTTAGTGCGTCAGGCCCGAGACCTGATCGAAGAGTTCAACCGCGTGGTGCTGGACGACCGGAAGGACCTGTCGGCACCCGAACTGTCGGGCGCCACCCAGGCGCTGAAGTCGTTGGTTGACCGGCTCCCGCAGGCGTTCGAGCAGACCGCCGACGTCCTGGAACTGCTAGCCGCCAACGACAGGGTCACGATGGAGCAGGGCCGCGACCCGAAGTCAGAGGTGGCCACGACCGCAGCAGAGCTTCGGACCATCGCGGCCGGCAGCGAGCAGCTGGCCCAGAGCCTCGCCAACCCTTCGTCGGCCCTGTTCCTCATGGGCGGTCGTTGACCATGCCCGACCTGCCCTCGCCCGAAGAGGCCGAAGCCGCCCGCACGCCCGCCAGTTGCGCAGAGCCTCGTGGTGCACACCGAGTTCCTCGGCCATGCGGCGGATCACAGGCTTCGGCTCAGCAGTCCGGTACATCCGAACCGCACGCTCACGCAACTCCAGCGGGTACTTCCTCGGCGCAGGCTCCTCTCATGAAACTCATCTGACCGTCTGTCACCTACCCCCCATCTCGGGGGAACCTCACATATACAACCGACGGGTCGCCGGCATCTTCGTCTGGTCGTGCACCGCAGCCCACGGCTTCCCGGCGTACCCACTTGTCCGGTGCGCCTCGTCGAGGACCATCAGGTCAAACGCACCAAGGCCGACAGCATGGGCGCGCTGGAGAATGCCAAGGCCAACAGCGGCGTACGTGGCGAAGACCGTCACCCGGTCCAAATCCCTCACCCAGGAGACGAGTTCACCCGGATCGGTCGTGCATGGCACACCACCGGAGTCTTCCCCGTGTAGCGAGCACACCCCGACCATCGCCCCCGCACGACCCCCTTCCCGCCACGCGGCCGCGGTCTGGGTGAGCAGGTCCAGTGTCGGAACCAGGACCAGGGCACGCCGCGCGCCGAGTTTCTCGGCGGCCGCGACGGCGATCAGGGTCTTCCCGGAGCCGGTCGCGGCGATGACCTGGGTCCGCAGCCCCTCAGACGGCAGATGCCCGCTCGCGGGCGTCTGCAAGGCCCTCAGAACCGCATCGACCGCCTCCACCTGATGCGGAAACAACTCCTTCAGCGTCACCGAAACTTCCTCTCCTAAACCGCTTCAGATATATTCCAAGCTCCGAGGAGACCTGGATTCCTGATGCAGTGACATGCCGCTTTCAGTGAAAACACAGACGCAGTCAAACGACCCCAGGGACAGCGGGCAGGACGTCGCCTCCTATTCCCTAAGGTATCTGGAGTCCAAAAATGACGCACAGCGATTGAAGAAGTGTTCTGAACCGGTAGCATGCAACCCGCGCAGCGAGGTTCCCGTCGCTCCTGAACTCGCCCTGACAAGGACTCAAGAGATCAGAGGATCAAGCAGCAAGCCCTCGGTCCTCACGACCCGTCACCTCACCCCTAGCAAGACCATCCTAACCCCCAGCCAGCCAAAGGGCCGTGCGGAGCATGGCCCGTCGCCCGGATCGCGGAGCGATCCGGGCCGCAGTCAACGGAGTTGACTGCCCGGGCCACGGAGTGGACCGGCAACCCCGGACGGAGTCCGGGAACAACGCACGGAGTGCGTTGTCGTCTTCCGCCGCGTAGCGGCGGCGCGTCGTGTCTGCGGAGCAGACCGCGCGC
>NZ_JBIWKI010000047.1:0-42224 GCF_044765565.1 Streptomyces sp. NPDC102437
CGTGACCCTGGCTGCCATAGCCGATGACCGCGACCTTACGGCCCTGGATGATGGACAGGTCGGCATCGTCGTCGTAGAACAGCTCGGCCACTGGGTTTCTCCTTGGTGTGCAGGTGTTGCGTCCCACCGTACGGCGGGGTGCGTCTAATACGTCTTCGGGTCTCGCCATACGAGCGGCGAGGCGGCGGGTTCAGGGCCTGTCCGGCGGACAGGCGCTACGCCGTACGGTCGAGGGCGCGCAGCGAACGGTCGGTGATCGAGCGCGCGCCGCGCCCTATGGCGATGGTGCCGGACTGGACCAGCTCCTTGATGCCGTACTGCTCCAGCATCTTGAGCATGGCCTCCAGCTTGTCGGCGCCGCCGGTCGCCTCGATCGTGACGGCCTCCGGGGAGACGTCCACGGTCTTGGCGCGGAACAGCTGGACGATCTCGACGATCTGGGAGCGGGTCTCGTTGTCGGCGCGGACCTTCACCAGGACGAGCTCGCGCTGGATCGCAGCGGCCGGCTCGAGTTCGACGATCTTCAGGACGTTGACCAGCTTGTTGAGCTGCTTGGTCACCTGCTCCAGGGGCAGGTCCTCGACACTCACGACGATGGTGATGCGGGAGATGTCGGGATGTTCGGTGGTGCCGACCGCGAGCGAGTCGATGTTGAAGCCGCGGCGGGAGAACAGGGCGGTGATCCGGGCGAGGACACCGGGCTTGTTCTCGACCAGGACGGAGAGCGTGTGCTTGGTGGACATGGAGTCGGTCTCTCTCTGTCTCTCAGTCGTCTTCGTTGTCGCCGAAGTCGGGACGGACCCCACGGGCGGCCATGACCTCGTCGTTGGAGGTGCCGGCGGCGACCATCGGCCACACCATGGCGTCCTCGTGGACGATGAAGTCGATCACGACGGGGCGGTCGTTGATGGAGTTGGCCTCTTCGATGACCTTGTCCAGGTCGGCCGGGTCCTCGCAGCGGATCGCGTAGCAGCCCATGGCCTCGGACAGCTTGACGAAGTCCGGGACGCGGGTGCCCTTCGCCGGGACTCCCTCGGTGTCCGCGCCGGAGTGCAGCACGGTGTTGGAGTACCGCTGGTTGTAGAACAGGGTCTGCCACTGGCGGACCATCCCGAGCGCGCCGTTGTTGATGATCGCGACCTTGATCGGGATGTTGTTGAGCGCGCAGGTGGTGAGTTCCTGGTTGGTCATCTGGAAGCAGCCGTCGCCGTCGACCGCCCAGACGGTGCGGTCGGGCATGCCGGCCTTGGCACCCATCGCGGCCGGGACCGCGTACCCCATCGTTCCGGCGCCGCCGGAGTTCAGCCAGGTGGCGGGCTGCTCGTACTGGATGAAGTGCGAGGCCCACATCTGGTGCTGGCCGACGCCCGCCGCGAAGATCGTGCCCTCGGGGGCGAGCTGTCCGACGCGCTGGATGACCTGCTGCGGCGAGAGGCTGCCGTCCTCGGGGAGGTCGTAGCCGAGCGGGTAGGTGTCGCGCCAGCGGTTGAGGTCCTTCCACCACGCCTCGTAGTCACCCACGTGGCCGTCGGTGTGCTCGGCCTGGACGGCCTGGACCAGGTCGGCCAGGACCTCGCGGGCGTCCCCGACGATCGGGACGTCGGCGACCCGGTTCTTGCCGATCTCCGCGGGGTCGATGTCGGCGTGGACGATCTTGGCGTACGGGGCGAAGCTGTCCAGCTTGCCGGTGACGCGGTCGTCGAAGCGGGCCCCGAGGGCGACGATCAGGTCGGCCTTCTGCAGCGCGGTGACGGCGGTGACCGCACCGTGCATGCCCGGCATTCCGACGTGCAGCGGGTGGCTGTCGGGGAATGCGCCGAGCGCCATCAGTGTGGTGGTGACGGGCGCTCCGGTGAGCTCTGCGAGGACCTTCAGTTCGGCGGTGGCCCCCGCCTTGATGACACCGCCGCCGACGTACAGCACCGGCCGGCTCGCCTGAGTGATCAGCTTGGCGGCTTCGCGGATCTGCTTGGCGTGCGGCTTGGTGACCGGGCGGTAGCCGGGCAGGTCCTGGGTCGGCGGCCAACTGAACGTGGTCTGTGCCTGCAGGGCGTCCTTGGCGATGTCGACGAGGACGGGGCCCGGCCGGCCGGTGGAGGCGATGTGGAAGGCCTCGGCGATCGTGTGCGGGATGTCCTCGGCCTTGGTGACCAGGAAGTTGTGCTTGGTGACCGGCATGGTGATGCCGCAGATGTCGGCTTCCTGGAAGGCGTCGGTCCCGATGGCGGCGGAGGCCACCTGACCGGTGATCGCGACGATCGGCACCGAGTCCAGGTACGCGTCGGCGATCGGGGTGACCAGGTTGGTGGCGCCGGGGCCCGAGGTCGCCATGCAGACGCCGACCTTGCCGGTGGCCTGCGCGTATCCGGTGGCCGCGTGTCCGGCGCCCTGCTCGTGGCGGACCAGGACGTGACGGACCCGGGTGGAGTCCATCATCGGGTCGTACGCCGGAAGGATGGCGCCGCCGGGAATGCCGAATACCGTGTCGGCCCCCACCTCCTCGAGGGAGCGGATGAGGGACTGCGCGCCCGTGACGTGCTCAACGGTGGCGGAGGACGATCCGCCGTTACGGGCCCGCGGCTGGGGATGGTGGGCCCCGGTGGCCTGCTCGGTCATCGCATTCTCTTCTCGAAGCTGAGGGTTTCTGCGGGTGTTTTGCAACAGTTTGCGTGGTGCCGGTGCAACAAAAAACCCCTCGTGCCGTGAGGCAAGCGAGGGGAGCGCGTCGGTGCGGTCTGCAGAGTGCCATGAGGGGCTCTGCTTCAGCCGACGCGCTTTCCAAGTACGAGAATTCGGGTGCGCATGGCAATGACCCTCTCTCCGACGCACTCCACGTGTCAAGTGGGTGGGACGGGCGTCTCAGCATGTGAGCCGCTGAGGAGCGGGATCGAGCCGCCGGCCAGGACCGGCTGGGCCATGGTGCTGCCCGGCACCGGGAACTCGCCGCGCGCCAGGGCGCGGCGCAGCCGGTACTCGTCGAGCGGCCCGGAGAAGGCCATTCCCTGGCCGTGCGTACAGCCCATGGCGCGCAGCGCGAGGACCTGTTCCGGCACGTCGACCCCGTCGGCCACGGACTGCATGCCGAGGTCGCAGGCGATGCGCAGCAGGCCGCTGGTGATCTTGTGGAGCCGGGCGGACTCCACCACTCCCTCGACGAGGCCGCGGTCCAGTTTCAGTACGTCGATGGGGAGGCGGCGCAGGGCGTTGATCGCGGCGTAGCCGCTGCCGAAGCCGTCGAGCGCGATGCGGACACCGCTGCGGCGCAGGGCCACGAGACGCTGCTCCAGGTCGTCGAACGAGATCCGGGGGTCGCTGTCGGCGACCTCGATCATCAGGGCGCCGGAGGGCAGGCCGTGCCGGGTCAGCAGCGCCTCGACGGAGCCGAACGGCGTGCCCTTGTCGAGGAGGCGTCGGGCGGAGAGCCGCACGGAGACGGAGACCGGGTGTCCGGCCCTGGCCCGGTCGGCGGCCTGCTCGACGGCCTCTTCGAGGAGCCAGCGGCCGAGCTCGGTGGTGCGCTCGCCGTCCTCGGCGACCCGGAGGAACTCGGCCGGGGTGAACAGGATGCCCTGGGCGGAGCGCCAGCGGGCCTGGGCGGCGACGGCGGCGACCCGGCCGGTGGCGAGGTGCACGACGGGCTGGTGGAGCAGGGCGAACTCGCCGTCGCGCAGAGCGGTGCGCAGCCGGGCCGCCAGCTCGGAGCGGCGCACCACGTCGGCCTGCATCTGCGGGGCGTACAGCTCGACCCGGTCCTTGCCGGCCGCCTTGGCGCGGTACATGGCGAGGTCGGCGTTGCGCATGAGGTCGCTCGGGGTGATGCCGGGCTCGGCGAAGGCGACCCCGATGGACGCGGCGACCCGGACCTCGCCGGCGCCGATCCGGTACGGCTGGGAGAGGGTGAGGCGCAGCCGGTCGGCGATCTCGTGGACCTGGCACTCCCGGGCGGGCTGGTCGCGGGTGCCGTCGCCGAGGATGATTGTCGCGAATTCGTCGCCACCGAGGCGGGCGGCGGTGTCGCCGGCCCGGACGGACTCATGGAGGCGGCGGGCGGCCTGGACGAGGAGCTCGTCCCCCGCCTGGTGGCCGAGGCGGTCGTTGACCGCCTTGAAGCCGTCGAGGTCGATGAAGAGGACGGCGGTGCCGGAGTCGCCGGAGCGACGGCCCCCGAGGGCCTGGCGGACCCGTTTGGTGAACAGGGCGCGGTTGGGCAGGTCGGTGAGCGGGTCGTGTTCGGCATTGTGCTGCAACTGGGCCTGGAGCCGGACCCGTTCGGTCACGTCGCGGCTGTTGAGGATCAGCCCGCCCTGGTGGCGGTTGACCGTGGATTCGACGTTGAGCCAGTCCCCCGTGCCGGATCTGAAGCGGCACTCGATCCGGGTGGTGGGCTCCTCGGGCGGCGGGGCGGCGAGGAACCGGCGCACCTCGTGGACCACCCGCCCCAGGTCGTCGGGGTGGATGATCGAGGACAGCTCGGCGCCGACCAGCTCGTCGGCCTCGCGCCCGTACACCCCGGCGGCGGCGGGGCTGACGTAGCGCAGCACTCCGTTCGGCGCGACGATCATGATGACGTCGCTGGAGCCCTGCACCAGGGAGCGGAAGTGGTTCTCCTTCTGCGCCAGTTCCTGGGTGAGGGCGATGTTGTCGACGAGCATGATGCCCTGCCGTACGACCAGCGCGAGGACCACCGTGCAGCCGGTGAGGATCACCACGCGGTCCACCCGGCGGCCCTCGACGGCGCTGTACAGGATACCGAGGGTGCAGACGGCCGCGGCGAGATAGGGCGTCAGCGCGGCCAGCGACCCCGCGATGGGGCGGCTGGTGGGCTGCGTGCTCCGGGGCGGAAGGGCGTTGTCCGGGGCCTTGTTGGCGCCCCAGGGCGCGTACGCGAGGAGCAGGGAGCCGGCGAACCAGCCCGCGTCCAGCATCTGGCCGGAGTGGTAGGTCTGGCGCAGCAGCGGCGAGGTGAACAGGGCGTCGGACAGGACCGTCAGGGCGAGTGCGGCGACGGCGGTGTTCACCGCGGAGCGGTTGACGTTGGAGCGCCGGAAGTGCAGCGCCAGCACCATGGAGACAAGCACGATGTCGAGCAGCGGATAGGCCAGCGCCAGCGCCGCCCTTGCCACGCTCGCGCCCTCGGCGTCCACCAGGTGCGCGGTGTGGGCGAGGGCGAGGCTCCAGGCGAGCGTGAGCAGCGATCCGCCGATCAGCCAGGAGTCCAGCGCGAGACAGACCCAGCCGGCCCTGGTGACGGGGCGCTTGGCGAGGACCAGCAGCCCGACGATGGCGGGCGGCGCGAAGCAGAGGAAGAAGACGTCGGCCAGGGAGGGTGTGGGCACCTGGAGCCCGAGCACCACCTCGTACCAGCCCCAGACCGCGTTGCCCGCGGAGGCCATGAACGAGGAGAGCGCGAACAGCAACCAGGCGGGCCGGAACCGGCTGGCGCCGGCCCGCGCGTAGCGGAAGCAGGAGAGGGCGGCGATCAGCGCCGCCGCACTGAGCCCGAAATCCCCCATGATGAGCGCCAGTTGCTGCGAGCCCCAGCCGAGGGCCGCTCCCACGGCGTATCCGGCACAGACGCCGCCGAGGAGAATCTGCCAGACCAGCGCGGATGCGCCGCCCACGGCCGGCCTCCGGGTCAGGAGCGCCCCGAGGGCGTCGGCCGGCGCGCTCACCGGGGCGCCCCCGGTGTCGTCGGGTGCGCGCGCACCCGGCGTCCCGCCGGTCCCCGTCGGCTGTCCGGCGGTGTCGGATCATGCACCCATCGGCCGTACATCGCCCGTCGCCCCCTCGCGTGTCGCGTCCTCCCCGGCGCCGTCCCTTCCACGGCGCAGCGCCCCTTTCGGGACGATACACCAGACTGGTCACACAGGGACATAGCCCCTCTACTCTCCGTAACATTCGAGGGCCGCCCGGAACGGTGTGCGACGGGGAGCCTCCGCAGCGTGGTCAGCCGGTGGTGCTTACCACGTTCTCCACCTGCTCGCCCGCGGCGAACCGATTCAGCTGCCCGACCAGCAGGCGCTTGGCACGCGGCAGGAAGGCCGACGTGCTGCCGCCCACGTGAGGGGTGATCAGAACATTCGGAGCGTGCCAGAGAGGGTGGCCGGCGGGCAGCGGTTCCGGGTCGGTCACGTCGAGGGCGGCACGCAGCCGGCCGGACTGGAGTTCGACCAGCAGCGAACCGGTGTCGAGGACGCCACCCCGGGCGACGTTCACGAGCAGCGCCCCGTCCCGCATCGCGGCGAGGAACTGCGCGCCGACCAGCCCCTGTGTGGAAGGGTTCAGCGGGGTGGACAGCACGACGACATCGGCCTCGGGCAGCAGCGCGGGCAGGCCGTCTAGCGCGTGTACGGGGCCGCGTGCGGTTGTCCGCGCGGAGCGCGCGACGCGCGTCACCTGCGCACACTCGAAGGGTGCGAGCCGGTCCTCGATGGCGGCGCCGATCGATCCGTACCCCACGATCAGCACGGTCTTGTCGGCGAGCGCGGGGTAGAAGCCGGACCGCCACTCCTCCTTGTCCTGACCGTGGACGAAACCGGGAACACCGCGCAGCGACGAGAGGATCAGGGTGAGGGCGAGCTCCGCGGTGGACGCCTCGTGGACCCCCTTGGCGTTGCACAGCAGCACCCCGGCCGGCAGCAGGCCGAGCCCCGGCTCGACGTGGTCGATGCCCGCGGAGAGCGTCTGCACGACCCGGACGCCCGCCATGCCGCCGAGCGGCCGGACCGCGACCGCGGAGCCCTTCATGTACGGCACCACGTAGAAGGCGCAGTCGGCGGGGTCGGCGGGGTAGTCCGGCCCGCCGTCCCAGAACCGGTAGTTGAGCCCCTTCGGGAGCCCTTCGATCTCGTCGGCCGGGAACGGCATCCATACGTCGGGCGTCTTCGTCACGTCCAGAGCATTCGTGGAAGTCATGCTCAGGAGGCTAATCGGCGGAGGCCGTGCGAGGGGCGGCGGGCGGCAGAGGCTACTTTGGGGTGCGGTGCGGTCCCGTGGTCGGCGGGGCGTGGGCCCGGTTCGACGGCAGGGCCTGGGGAGGATCGGGGAGTTGGAGCGCAGGAGTCTCGGTGCGGCGGCGCTCGCCGTGGGGGCGGTCGGTCTCGGCTGCATGCCGATGAGCTGGGCGTACAGCGCCTCGCAGCAGCGCGGTGACCGTGCGTTGCGCACGGTGCACGCCGCGCTCGACGCGGGTGTCCAACTGCTCGACACGGCCGACATGTACGGCCCGTTCACCAATGAGCTGCTGGTGGGGCGGGCGCTGAAGGGCCGCAGGGCGGACGCGTTCGTCTCCACCAAGTGCGGGCTGCTGGTGGGCGACCAGCACATCGTGGCCAACGGCCGCCCCGGTTATGTGCGGCGGGCCTGCGACGCCTCGCTGCGCCGGCTCCAGACCGATGTGATCGATCTGTACCAGCTGCACCGGGCCGACCCCGAGGTGCCCGTCGAGGAGACCTGGGGTGCGATGGCGGAGCTGGTGACCGCCGGGAAGGTGCGGGCGCTCGGCCTCTGCGCGGTCGGGGCCCGGGCCTCACGCCGATCGGGGTCGCGGATGTACGACGAAACGATCCGTCAGCTGGACCGGGTGCAGCAGGTCTTCCCGGTGAGCGCGGTACAGGCGGAGCTCTCGGTCTGGTCGCCTCAGGCGCTGGAGTCGCTGCTCCCGTGGTGTTCGGCGCGGGGTGTGGGGCTGCTGGCGGCGATGCCGCTGGGGAACGGCTATCTGACCGGCACGCTGACACCCGGGCAGGGTTTCGAGCCGGACGATCTGCGCGCCCGGCATCCCCGGTTCACGGCGGAGATGATGGCGGCGAACCAGCCGGTGGTCGCCGGGCTGCGGCGGATCGCCGAGCGGCACGGGGCGACTGTCGCGCAGGTGGCGCTGGCCTGGGTGCTGCGGCAGGGGCCGCATGTGGTGCCGGTGCCGGGGACCAAGCGGGAGCGGTGGGCGGTGGAGAACGCGGGGGCCGCCGGGCTGACCCTGACCGCACGGGACCTGGCGGAGATAGCCGCCCTGCCCGGTGCTCAGGGGTCGTGGGACTGAGAACGACCGGCACTTGGTGGCTTCGGGAGCCCGGGGGCGGGGCCGCGGTGTAAGAACAGTAGTCAGGTGGCCGTCGAAGGGATCGGTGCTGTGCGCGGTGTTCTGTTCGGATCTGTACGAGGGCCCGCCGGGCCGCGGGGGCGGGGCCTGCGCCGGGGGACGGTGGCCGTGCTTGCGGCCGGCTCGCTGGCGCTGAGCGCGGGGTGCTCCTCGGGCGGCGGCTCCGGCAGCATGGCGGGCGTCGACGGGACACCACCGGTCGCCCGTTCCTCCTCCGCCGCCCCGAAGCCGTCGGCCCCGAAGCCGTCCGCGTCGCCGTCCCTGCCGCCCGTCAAGGGCTCGGTGAAGGTGGTGTCGACGCTCACCGAGGGCCTGGAGTCGCCCTGGGGACTGGCCGAGCTGCCCGGCGGCGATCTGCTGGTCTCCTCCCGCGACAAGGGCACGATCACCCGGATCGACGCGAAGACCGGCAAGAAGACCCTGCTGGGCGAGGTGCCCGGGGTGTCGCCCGGCGGTGAGGGCGGGCTGCTGGGGATCGCGGTCTCCCCCACGTACGGCTCGGACCACATGGTGTACGCGTATTTCACGACCGAGTCCGACAACCGCATCGCCCGCATGCAGTACGACGAGAACGGCGCGACGCCCGGCCGGCTGCTGGGCGCGCCGGACACGATCCTGCGCGGCATCCCCAAGGGGTCGATCCACAACGGCGGGCGGATCGCCTTCGGCCCGGACCACATGCTGTACGCGGGCACCGGGGAGACGGGCGACGGCGACCTCGCGCAGGACAAGAAGTCGCTGGCCGGCAAGATCCTGCGGATGACCCCGGACGGGCAGCCGCTGCACGGCAACCCGGAGGCCGACTCCGTGGTGTATTCGTACGGGCACCGCAATGTGGAGGGGCTGGCCTGGGACGGGCAGGGGCAGCTGTGGGCGTCCGAATTCGGCCAGGACACCTGGGACGAGCTGAACCGGATCGAGCCGGGCGGGAACTACGGCTGGCCGGAGGCCGAGGGCAAGGCGGGAAAGAGGGGTTTCATCGATCCCGTGGCACAGTGGAAGACGTCCGAGGCGTCCCCGAGCGGGATCGCCTTCGTCAAGGGTGCGATCTGGATGGCCGGCCTGCGCGGCAAGCGGCTCTGGCGGATCCCGCTGTCCGGCAGCGGCGGAAAGGAACCTCTGGCGGCCCCGCAGTCGTTCCTGGAGAGTAAGTACGGCCGTCTGCGTACCGTGCTCGCCGCGGGCGGCGACAAGCTCTGGCTCGTCACGAGCAATACGGACACCCGTGGCACCCCGAAGCCGGGAGACGACAGGATCCTGGTGCTGGCGGTGCGGTAAGCGGCTACAGCAGGTGAAAGGGCGTGCGGCCGGTGTTCAACTTCTTCGAGGAACTTTTCGCGCCCGGCCGCAAGCACACCTCCGACGAGCAGAAGCGGCTGGAGCTGACCCGGGTGGATCTCGGCGTCGGCGACCCGGGGCGCGGCCCGATAGACCTGGCCTCCGGGAAGGTCGTCGTCAGGGCGCCCGGTGCGGACGCGGGCGCGGATGCGGACGCGAACGCGGGTCCAGGCGCGGACGCGGGCACGGATGCGGGTACAGGCACGGGCGCGGACGCGGACGCGGGTACAGGCGCGGACGACGCGGACGGCCCGGACGCGGACGGCTCGGACACGCAGGCCTGAGCGGGGCCCGTCAGGTGTCGCTCCGGGCCGGGTACAGGCGGAGCCGGTGGGCGAGGGCGGCCGCCTCGCCTCGGCTGGAGACGCCGAGCTTGGCGAGAATGCTGGAGACGTGCACGCTCGCGGTCTTGGGCGATATGTAGAGCTGCTCGGCGATCCTGCGGTTGGTGTGGCCCTCGGCGACCAGCCGGTGCACGTCCTGTTCGCGTCTCGTCAGTCCGAAGGACTCCACCGCGGCGGCGGCCGCCTCGCGCAGGCGGTCCTCGGCACGCTCCGGATCCACCGCGTCGGTGCCGTCCGGGCCGGGAACGGTGCCGGGGACGGTGACGGCGGCCGGGATCTCGGGTGCGATGCCGTGGTCCGGGGCGGTGAGGGCGATACGGGCGCGGCCGGCCAGCAGCTCGATGGTCGCGGTGAGCGGGCGGGCACCGAGCCGCACGGCGGTGCGGTGGGCCGCGCGCAGCAGGGCGGTGACGGCAGATCGGTCGCCGGCCGCGATCAGGAGGGCCTCGGCCCCGCGGTACTGGATCCGGGCCAGCTCGTACGGGCGGTGCAGCGGCGCGAAGGCGGCGGCCGCGCGGGACCAGTGGGCGGGCGTGTCGGTCCCCTCGGCCCTGGCCAGCTCGGCGTCGACCAGGAGACCGTGGGCGGCCCAGACGGGGACGAGCATCGGCAGCTGCTTCAGGTGGGCGCGGATGGCTGCCAGGATCACCGGCCGGCCCGGGTCGGCGGCGGGCAGCCCCCTGGCGTCGGCCTCGGCCGCGGCGGCGACGTGGAGCAGCGGCAGGGCGTACCGCTGGGTGCCGGGCGGGAACCCCTGCTCCGAACGGGCCTCGAACTCGGCCCGCACGTCGGCCAGTCGGCCCTGCTGCGCGGCGATGGCCATGGCGTGGCGCGCGGGAGCGATGAGGTGCTGCGGCTGCGGGTCCCGGGAGCCGAAACAGCGCCGGGTCAGGGCGAGTTGCTCCTCCGCCTCGGCCAGGTCGCCCCGGGCCAGGGCGAGTTCGGTTCGGGACGAGGCCACCAGCCCCTGCGCCTTGCTGGACCGGGCGGCACGTGCCGCGGCATCGGTGGTGGTCCGGCTCTCGTCCCAGTGCCCCAGGGAGAACAGCGAGGCCGCCCGGTTGCAGCGGACCCACGCCTCCATGTCGGCGATGCCGTGGCTGCGGCTGATCGCGATGCCGTGGTCCGCGGCGGTCACGGCTTCCAGGGAGCGGCCCATGGATTCGAGGGTGGAGGGGAGGTTGATGCCCGCCCGGCTCATGATGCCGACCAGGTGCAGCTCGTCGGCGCGGTCGCGGACGGCGTACATCTCGGCGATGCCCTCGTCGACGCCGCCCGCCTCGGCGGTGAGCCCGCCGCGGGTGAGCCGGGCGTGCAGCTCGGTGTACTCGTCGTCGACGAGCCGGGCGTACTCCACGGCCCGGTCGACGGCGAGCAGCGTCTCGGCGCCGGGGCGGTGCAGGGCGCCCCATCCCGCCACGCTCGTCAGGACGTCGGCGTGGACGACGGACGGGGGCAGTCCGCGGACGAGTTCCTGGGCGTTGGCCAGTTCCTGCCATCCGTCGCCCCGGGTGAGGTCCTGCATGAGCCGGGAGCGCTGGACCCAGAACCAGGCGGCGCGCAGCGGGTCGTGCTCGACCTCCAGGACGCGCATGGCCTTCTTGGCGATGGCCAGGGCACGTTCGCGTTCCCCGCCGAACCGGGCGGCGACGGTGGCCTCGGCCATGAGGTCCAGATAGCACAGCGGGGTTACGTCGGGGTCGCAGCTGCAGATGGGGTAGCTCTCGGCGTAGTCGATGGGGCGCAGGGTGTCGCGTACCTCTTCGGGGGCGTCGTCCCACAGCTCCATCGCCCGTTCCAGCAGCCGGAGTTGTTCGGCGTACGCGTAGCGGCGACGGGCTTCGACCGAGGCCTTCAGTACGGCGGGCAGGGCCTTGGCGGTTTCGTGTGCGCCGTACCAGTAGCTGGCGAGCCGCGTGGCGCGCTCCCCGGCACGGACGAGGGCCGGGTCGGCCTCCAGGGCCTCGGCGTAGCGCCGGTTGAGCCGGGAGCGCTCGCCGGGGAGCAGGTCGTCGCTGACGGCCTCACGGACCAGGGAGTGCCGGAAGCGGTAGCCGTTGCCCTCCGGGGTGGTGAGCAGCAGGTTGGCGCCGACGGCCGCCCGCAGTGCCTCGATGAGCTCGTCCTCGGTGAGCCGGGCGACCGCGGCCAGCAGCTCGTACTCGACGGCTGAACCGCCCTCGGCGACGATCCGGGCGATGTTCTGGGCGTTCTCCGGGAGCGCTTCGACGCGTACGAGCAGGAGGTCGCGCAGTGAGTCGGAGAGCCGGGAGTGGTCACCGCTCTCCAGGCTGCGGGCGAGTTCCTCGACGAAGAAGGCGTTGCCGTCGGAGCGTTCGAAGATCTCGTCGACGAGGGCGTCCTCGGGGGTGGCGGCGAGGATGCCGGTGAGCTGGCGGCGGACCTCGGCGCGGTTGAAGCGGGCGAGCTCGATCCGGCGGACGGTGCGCAGCCGGTCCAGTTCGGCGAGGAGGGGGCGCAGCGGGTGGCGGCGGTGGATGTCGTCGGAGCGATAGGTGCCGATCACGACGAGGCGGCCGTTGCGCACGGTGCGGAAGAGGTAGGCGAGGAGGTGGCGGGTGGAGGCATCGGCCCAGTGCAGGTCTTCGAGTACGAGGACGACGGCGCGTTCGGCGGAGATGCGCTCCAGGAGCCGGGCGGTGAGCTCGAAGAGGCGGGCGGTGCTGTGTTCGTCGGTGGCGTCCCGGTCGGCCTCGCCGAGTTCGGGCAGCAGCCGGGCCAGTTCGCCCTCCTGCCCGGCGCAGGCGGCGGCGACCTCGGCGGGCAGGGTGCGGCGCAGGGCCCTCAGAGCGGTGGAGAACGGGGCGTAGGGCAGGCCGTCGGCACCGATCTCGACGCAGCCGCCGACGGCGACGACCGCGTCGCGGCGCACCGCCGCCGCGAGGAACTCCTCGACCAGCCGGGTCTTGCCGACCCCCGCCTCGCCGCCGATGAGCAGCGCCTGCGGTCCGCGCGGACCGTCGGCCCCCTCCGGGCCCCCGGCGCCCTGCGCGCGGGCGAGCGCGTCGACGAGTGAGGCGAACTCGCCCTCACGGCCGACGAACACGGGACTGACGGACCTGGTCTCCACGTCGCCGAGCATCGCACACGGGTCCGGCCTCACGTGGCGTGGACGAATCGTTTGCGGTCGGTACTCACCGGCCTCCCCGCCTCCCCGCGCCCGGAGTGCCGGGCGGCCCTGCGGGCGTCCCGGCGGGCGCGAACGGCCTCCCGGACGAGCCGGTCCTGCTCGGCCCGGTGGCGCAGTTCGGCGGCGCGCAGCTCGTGGAGCCGGTACGTTTCCATGTGCTTCTCCCTGAGGACGACGGCCCGTCGGGGCCGGGGGCGGCAGTGGTTCTCTGCCGTCCCCCGACTGTCGTCTCCCAGGGGATGTCGCCGCATCGGGCAGGAGCCGCATCTTCGCGGGGCGCGGTGCCCTATCCGGGTGCGGGCGCCGCCGTATGCGGGCCGGGGTCCCTCGGGCGGATGCCCTACGAGATGGCCGTCGGGCCGGGTCCGTGGAGCTCACCCGCTCCCTTCGCGCCCGTGTCCGCCGGCCGTCGAGGTCACTGGGTGGCGGTCGCGGTCGGCAGCGCCACGATGAGGTCGAAGTACATGGCGGCGGAGAGCAGCAGGCCGAGGGCACCGAGCACGATGCCGGCGGTCGCCACGGCGCGGACCCAGCCGGGCTGCGGGTGCGCGGAGGGTGCGCCGAAGGCCGGGCGGACCAGGGCGAAGGCTCCGACCAGCAGGGCGAGCAGGGCGAAGAGCCCGTTGACCAGGGCGGTGGAGTGCCAGGCGTCGCCGTAGATCTCGGAGATCTGCTGGGCGGCGGTGCCCCCGTTGGAGGTCTTGATCTGGCCGATCAGGGTCTCGCGCTCGGCGGCGACCTTGCCGGTCCAGGACCCGGTGAGTGCGACGACACCGAGACCGGCCGCGACCACGGAGGCGGCGGCCGCGCCGAGGCCGGAGGGCTCCTTGCCCGAGTCGTCGTCGAGGTCGTCGAGGTCCGGGCCGTCAAGGTCCAGATCTTCCGAGGCGTCCTCGGCCGCGGCCTTCCCGGTCGGGATCTCCTCGGCGTCGGATGCTTCTGCTGCGGTTGCTTCTGCTGCTGCGGTTGCTTCAGGATCGGCGGGAACGGTGGGGCTCGTGGTGGTCCTGGGGTTCATGTCGCGCACGCTAGGCGGCCCGTATGAGAACCCCCTTAACGTCCGCCCGAAGCACCGCCGCCACGGGAGGACCCCGGCGGGCGTTCGCCCGCCGGGGCCGTTGCCGGGCCGCTGCCGTCCGGGTCAGCCCGCCGCGTCGAAGGAGTCCTGGAGCCGGGGTACGTAGTCGGCGAACGCGGCCGCCCAGCAGCCGTAGTTGTGGCCGCCGTCGCAGCTGGGAGCGAGCGCCGCCCCGTTGCCGTAGTCGACCAGGCGGCTGGGCAGACCGAGCGTGTCCATGCGGGTCTTGACGTTCCTGGCGGCGATCGCGGTGAAGTGGTCGATCACGTCGTTGTCGCCGGTGTAGAGCGTGACGTCGGTGTCGGCGAGCTTTGCCAGGTTGACCGGGGCGGCGGGGTCGACCGCCTTCCAGATCCGGTCCGCGTTCAGGACCGGGTACGGGGAGCCGAAGATCGCGTCGCTGTCGACCGTGGGCCCGTAACCGGTGCACTGGCCGGTCCCGGACGGGGTGGAGGTGCTCACGGCGCACCAGGCGCCCGTGACGTTGAGTTCCGTGGCCAGGACCGCCGCGCGGACCTCCGCCATACCGAAGTCGATGCCGCCGGACAGGGAGGCGACATGACCGAAGAGATCGGGCCGGGCCTGGCTGTAGTGCAGGGCGCCGAACCCGCCCATCGACAGACCGGTGACGGCCCGGTGCCCCCTGTCGGCGATGGTGCGCAGATTGGCGTCGATGAAGGGGACGACCTGCTTCAGGTGGAAGGTCTCCCAGTTCGCCGCGCCCTCGGCGGTGTTCTGCATGAGCCAGTCGGCGTACCAGCCCTTGCGGCCGCCGTCCGGCACGACGGTGATCATCGAGTCCGAGTGCAACGCCGGGACGGCCGCGGCGTCGTCCGGGCTTCCGGGCCCGCCGTGCAGGAAGTACGCCACCGGCCACCGCTTGTCCGGGTCGGCCTGATAGCCGCTGGGCAGGAAGATGCGGATCTTGTGCTTCCCGGCCACCTGCGGGGTGGTCACGGTGATGGTGAAGTCGGTGGCCGAGTGCACCTCGGTGCCCCCGGCGACCTGGGTCAGGCCGAACCCGTCGGTCAGCACCGGCGGGGCGGCGCCGTCGGCGTGGGCGAGCGGGGCGGTGAGGGTCGCGGTCATGGTCAGCGCGGCCGCGGCCACGGCCGTTCGCGCCCGGGTCCGCCAGGTGGTCCGTGGTGTTCTCATCGGGTGTCCTCTCCGAGAGCGCACGGCTCTCGCTGCGTGGGGTGGGGAAGGCCCCGGCCCGGCGGCCGGGCCGATACGCGGCCCGGCCGCCGGAAGAGCCCTTCCGGTCGCGGCACTCAGAGAGCGCAGAACGCGTCCGTCATGGCCTTGCCCGTGTGGGTCTGCCCCGGGGTACCGGCGAGCAGGTGGAACTCGTTGTTCGTGTGCAGCACCTGTTCGGTGCCGTCCTCGCTGCTCAGCCACTCGCTGAAGTAGCCGAGCACCGCGCCGTTGTGTCCCCAGGCCGACTTCCCGCAGGACAGCTTCATACGTTCGATGCCCAGCCCGTAGCCGGCCTCGGCGGTCACGGGAACGGTGGTCTTGAGCTCGGTCATCTGCGCGGGCTCAAGGAGCTTTCCGGTCATCAACGCCCGGGAGAACGTGGCCAGGTCGTCCATGGTCGACACCATCGCCCCGGCGCTGCCGAAGACCTGCACGTTGGAGGCGGTCGCGTCGTTGATGAAGATCGTCCGGATCGCGTAGCCGTGAAGGTGGTTGCCGTACAGCGCCGGGTCGGATGTGGGGAAGCTGGTGTCGTGCAGGCCGAGCGGTTCGATGATGCGCCGCTGGATCTGCGCGGCCGCGTCCTCGCCGGTGACGGCCTTGATCACCATGCCGGCAAGCAGGTAGTTGGTGTTGGAGTACTCGAACTTCTCGCCCGGCTCGGCCGCCGGCGCACGCATGGCGAGGGCGACATCGACCAGGTTCTGCGGCGGGAAGACCTCCCTGGGATTGGTGTTGAGGAAGTACGGCCCGTTGATCAGTACGGACTTGAAGTAGTCGGGCAGGCCCGAGGTGTGGTTGAGCAGCTGACGGATCGTGATCTTCGAGCCGTCGTAGCCGTTGGCGGCGACCGCTCCCGGCAGCCACTTGGCGACGGTGTCGTCAAGCGAGAGCTTCTTCTCGCCCTCCAGCTGGAGGAGCACGGTGGAGGTGAACGCCTTGGTGTTGCTGCCGATCCGGAACTTGGCCTTCGGGTCCGCGGGCACCTTGTTCGTGAGGTCACCGACGCCCGCGTGCACGTACTGGGTGGTGTCGCCCTTCCGCACCATGCCGATCACGCCCGGGTAACCGTCGGCGATCCCCTGCTGGGCACCGGCCTGCAGGATGTCGGCCGGGGTCTGGGCGGCGGTGGTCGAGGACTCGGCGGTCGCGGAGCGGGTGGCCGGGGCGGCGGCGGTCGCCGTGCCGACACCGGTCATCAGCAGACAGGCCGCGGTGGCCAACGGCAACAGCCGGCGCCGGTGCCCGCGCACCCGCGAGGCGGGCCGGGTCGTGCCACCGGTGGACCGGTTCGCCGTGTCGGCTTCGATACCTGCTCCGGAATCGTCGCGCATGCTCATTTTCTTTCCTGTCCCTTTCGGTTGGTCATTCCGTCGGTCATTCCGGCTGTCCGGTGTGGTCCGGCCGCGCCTCAGGGTCGACACGCGGCCGCGATGCTCAGCAGAAGGACGAGAATTCCCGCCACTTGGAGGCAGGCGAGGCCGCTGATACGGCTGCCTTGCGGATTTCTCCGATTGGCCTCCACATGGCCGCCGGCGAGAATTCCCGGGTGTTGCTTGTTGTAGTGATCCAGTTGGCGCTGTGCGCCCTCGGACTCGGCGAGCCACGGCGTCTTGAATCCGCATTCGCCGCACCAGAATCGGTAGACCATGTCAACTCCTCATGAGCCGTTGCAGGAGAAAGTCATGAGAGGCGATCAGGTCCGATGCCGGTGCCGGTCCGGCCCCATGGACGCCATCTGCTTCCCGGATGCCCGGCGGGGTGCGCCGCCCCGTGTCGGCGCACCGGCCGGACACCACTGATCGTGCTGTTCACGCCATTCCGCGAACAGGACAGGCGACCGGCCATATATGACCGGTCGTCACCGGTAGGGTCGTCGCGACCGCGCCCGGTGGTGGAGGGATGTCGAAGTGGCGGATCAGCTCGGCACTTTGCTGCGTCGGCTGCGCAACCGGTCGGGGCTGACGCAGGAGCAGCTGGAGGCACGGTCCGGAGTGAGCGTGCGTACGATCCGCAGACTGGAGAACGGCAGATCCAGCGATCACCGGCTGGGTACGGTGAACCTGCTGGCGGACGCGTTGGAGGCCGGGCCCGAGGACCGTCGGCAGCTCGCCGCCACGCTCGCGAAGTCGAAGGCCGACCCGGTCGGCGAACCCGAGCCGGAACCCGGGCCCGCTCCGGTACTTGTATCCGTACCTGCACAGAATTCCGGAAAGGATTCCAGGCAGGGATCCCAGCAGAACCCCGGGGAAAATGTCCGCCCCACCCCGACCAGTTCGCCTGTTCACGACGAACTCGTCACCGCCGCGACCGAATTGGCCCGCGAAATCCGGCGCCGCTGGCAGCGCGAAGAGGAACACCGCCGGGTGCACGACCCCTTTCCGCTTCCGGTGCGCTGGCAGGACGCCCCCGAATCACTGACCGACCATTCGGAGAACATCCAGCGTCTGCCGCCGGGAGCGACGCCGGACCGAATGGACCTGAGCGGCGATCTGGGCAGCGTGGCCGAGGTCTACCGGCGGATCGGGTCCGGGCGGCTCGTGGTGCTCGGCCGGGCCGGATCCGGCAAATCGGTCCTGACGATCAGGTTCGTCCTGGACCAGCTGGAGGCCCGGGAGCCGCACGACCGGGTGCCGGTGGTCTTCAGCATCGGCTCCTGGGATCCCACGGCCGTCGCGCTGCGGGACTGGCTGATCGACCGGCTGGTGCGCGACCACCCGCATCTCACCCGCCGGGCCCCCGACGGGTCGACGTTGTCGGCCGCCCTGGTCGACGCGGATCTCGTACTGCCGGTCCTGGACGGGTTCGACGAGATCGCGGAGGGTCTGCGGAGTACGGCCCTGGAGGTGCTCAACGCCACCTCGCTCCCGCTGGTCCTGACCAGCCGGCGCGGCGAGTTCGCCGAGGCGGTCCAGGAGGCCGGTGCCCCGCTGGTCTGGGCCGCAGGTCTCGAACTGACCGATCTCACGCTCGAAGACCTCTCCGACTACCTGCCCCGGACGGCCCGGCCGGTCCCTCGCGACGGCGGCGGGACCACGCCGGTCTGGACCCCCGTGCTGGACCGGCTGCGTGCCCGGGAGGGCGGGGCGGCCGGCCCCCTGGCCAGGGTCCTGAGCACCCCGCTCATGATCATCCTGGCGCGGACGATGTACAGCGAGGCACCCGACAGGAATCCGGCGGAGCTGCTGGACGCCGAGCGTTTCCCCGACGAGAACTCCCTCGAAGAACATCTGCTGGCGGGCTTCGTGCCGACGGTCTACCGGCGCCGGGTCGCCGAGCGCAGCACCACCGGCCACCGGGAGCGGCACCGCGATCCGGAGCGCGCCGAGCGCTGGCTCGGCTTTCTCGCCCACCATCTGGCCCGGCTCGACGGCGACCAGCAGGACCTCGCGTGGTGGCGGATCGGTGATTCGCTGCGGCTGTCCACGCGGCTGCTGTCGGTGGCGGTGTCCTCGGCGCTCTGCGTCACGCTCGCCGTGTGGTTCGTCAACCTGATCAACGTGCCGTTCCCGGTCGGCGAGGCCCTCATGTCGGGCTGTTCGATGGGGGCCGTCGCCGGTCTCGCCTACGGGTGTGTCCACGCGATCCTGGTCCGGTTCGGCACCACGCCCTTCGAACCCGCCCATGTGCGGCTGCGGCTGCCCGGCGGGGGCCCCGGCGTCGGCCGCAGACCGGTGCGCACGTTCGTCGCCCGGTTCGGCGCCGTACTGCCGGGCGGATTCGTGATGGGCGTCGGATGCGCCTGTGCCCTCGCCCTCCAGCGCTGGCTGTACTACGGGGTCCCGCTCGCGAACGAGCTGGTGATCAAGGGCACCCTCATCAACATGCTGGTCCTCGGCCTTATCTTCGGCGCGGGCGCCGGGCTCGTCTTCGGGATCATGGCCATGCTCGAAGCGCCGCTGGACGTCGCCTCCGCGGCCACCCCGGCCGGCCTGCTGGCCTCGAACCGCGCGACGGTGCTCCGGCAGGTTCTCGTACTGGTACCGATGCTCACCCTGGCCATCGCGGTCGGAGGGCACCTGATCACCGGCCTGCTCGACGGAATCCTCGGACCGCTGGTCTGGGACGTGAAGGGCGGGCTCGTCATCGGTGCCATCGGCGGGATCGGCGGCACGTGCTCGTACGCGCTCTCGTTCACCGCCTGGGGGCGGTGGCTGGTCCTGTCGCGGGTCTGGCTGCCCCTGACCGGCAAGCTGCCCTGGGACGCGGTGGCCTTCCTGGACGACGCCTACCGCCGGGGCGTCCTGCGCCAGACCGGCGCGGTGTACCAGTTCCGCCACATCCGGCTCCAGCACCACCTCGCCCGCTCGTACCGCGAGCACCAGAGCAAGTACGCACCGGCCCGGTTCGGTCCCGGGGCATGAGCGCCGGCACGGCCGGCGCTCAGTCCTTCCGCGCCCGCCACTCCGGGGCCAGTACCGACCAGACCTCCGAGTCGTGCCGCACCCCGCGGTGGAGGTAGTTCTCGCGCAGCACCCCGTCGCGCGTCATGCCGAGCCGCTTCGCGACGGCGATGCTGGCGGTGTTCGCGGCGGAGGCGTCCCACTCCACGCGGTGCATGCCGCGCTCGTACACCGCCCAGTCGATCAGCTTCCGGCACGCCCGGGTGATCAGGCCGCGCCCCTGGCCCGCCGGCTCCAGCCAGCAGCCGATCTCGCAGTTCCCCGACTCCGCGTCGAAGATCCGGAACAGGACACCGCCGACGAGCGTGCCCTCCAGCCAGATGCCGTAGATCCGCCCCGTGTCCGCCGCCAGCTTCTCCGCGTACCGCCGCAGCAGCTCCCGGGCCGAGTCCAGGTCGGTGGCGAAGGAGGCGAAGGGGAGCCATGGATCGATGAGCTCGCGGGCCCGGTCCATGTGGTCCAGGAACTCCTGGGCCTGCCAGATCTCCAGCGGACGCAGTTGCGCTCCGTCGTCACCCAGGGATACCGCGAACATCATGCTCCTTCTCGAACCGCTTCCACCGCTTGCGCGGGCTGCACCACCTCGGACGGTTGCGCCGCCTGCGGGATCTTCGCATGCGGGAGGCCGTGCTCGGGAGGCTCGATGCTGATCCGGGGCAGCAGCCGGTCCAGCCGGCGCGGCAGCCACCAGTTCGCCCCGCCCAGCATGTGCATCAGCGCGGGGACCAGCAGCGTGCGCAGGACGAAGGCGTCCAGCAGGACGGCGGCGGCGAGCGCGATCCCGAACATGGCGATGACCCGGTCCCCGCTGAGGACGAACGCCAGGAAGACCGAAATCATGATCACGGCCGCGGAGTTGATCACCCGGCCGGTCTCGGCGAGGCCCACCCGGACAGCCCGCCGGTTGTCCCGCGTCTCCAGCCACTCCTCGTACATCCGCCCCACCAGGAACACCTGGTAGTCCATGGACAGCCCGAAGAGCACGGACACCATGATCACCGGCAGGAACGGTTCGATGGGCCCCGAGCTGCCGAGCCCCAGCAGCTCGCTCCCCCAGCCCCACTGGAAGATCGCGACGACGACCCCGAACGAGGAGGCGACTGCGGCCACGTTCATCACGGCGGCCTTCAGCGGAATGCCGATCGACCGGAAGGCCAGCAGCAGGAGCAGACAGCCGAACCCTATGACCACGCCGACGAAGAGCGGAAGTTTGCCGATGATGATCCGGGCGAAGTCGTCGTAGCTGGCGGTCACTCCCCCGACATGGGCCTGGAGCGAGGTGTTCGCCCCGGCCTTGGGCAGGACGTCCGTACGCAGCCGGTCGACGAGCGCGCTGGTCTCCTCGGACTGCGGCGCCGACTTCGGTACGACGGTGACGAAGGCCGTGTCGCCGCTGTTGTTGTACGTGACCGGGCCGACCGAGGCCACGCCCTCGGTGGACCGCAGCGTGGCGGGCAGCCCGTCCATCGCGAGCCGGTCGTCCGCGCCGTCCAGCTGCGCGGCGACGGTCAGCGGCCCGTTGACGCCGGGGCCGAATCCGTCGGCCAGCAGGTCGTACGCCTGACGGGTGGTCGACGAGGCGGGGTTGTTGCCCTGGTCGGAGGTGCCCAGGTGGAGGGAGAAAGTGGGCAGCGCGAGGACCAGCATCACCACGGCGGCGCACGCCCCGAGCAGCTTGGGGTGGCGTTCGACGAAGGCGGACCAGCGGGCGGCGAAGCCCGTGGGCAGTTCGGGTTGCGGACCGTGCTCGGCCAGCCGTGCGCGCTCGCGCCGGCTCAGGGCCCGCATCCCGATGAAGGACAGCAGGGCTGGGAGCAGGGTGACGGAGGCGGCCACGGTCAGCACGACGGTGAGCGAGGCGGCGATCGCCACACCGTTGAGGAAGCCGAGCCGCAGGATCAGCATGCCGAGCAGTGCGATGCAGACGGTCGCCCCGGCGAAGACGACGGCGCGGCCGGTCGTCGCGACGGCGGTCTGCGCGGCCTCGGTGACGGACAGGCCCCTGCGCAGTCCTCCGCGGTGTCTGGTGACGATGAACAGCGCGTAGTCGATGCCCACACCGAGCCCGATCAGCATGCCCAGCATGGGCGCGAAGTCGGCGACGGTCATCAGATGGCCCAGCAGTACGGTGCCCGCGTAGGCGGTGCCGACGGAGACCAGTGCGGTGGCGATGGGCAGCATGCTGGCAGCGAGCGAGCCGAAGGCGAGGAAGAGGACGACCGCCGCGACGACGACCCCGATGGCCTCGCTGAGGTGGACGGAGGGCGCTTCGGTGAGGGCGACGGCGGGGCCGCCCAGCTCCACCTGGAGGTGGGCGGTGGCGGCCGCCTTCGCGGTGTCGACGACGGCCCTGGCCTGCTGCACCGGGATGTCCTCGACCTGCTGGTCGAAGGTGACCGTGGCGTAGGCGGTGTGTCCGTCGGCGCTGATCTGGGCGGTGCCAAAGGCTCCGTACGGGCCGGTGACCGCGCCGACCCCGGGCAGTTCCTCGACCGCGTGCAGGGTCCGGGTCATCGTCTGCCGGACGTCGTCGGCCCGCACGGTGGAGTCGGAGGTGTGCCAGACGATGGTGTCGGTGTCACCGCCGAGGTCCGTGAAGCCGCTCCTGAGGAGCTCGGTGGCCCGGCCGGACTCCGTGCCGGGCACCTCGTAGTCGTTGGAGTACGCGGAGCCCGCGAAGCCCGCCGCGGTGGCGGCGCCGCCGAGGGCGAGCAGCCAGATGAGGACGGCGACGAGACGGTGCCTGATGCACCAGCGGGCGATGGCAGCCAACGGACGTGCTCCCTGCTGGTTCGTGGTTCTTCGGCAGCACAAAACATGCATGAGCCACAAAGAACGCATGACCTGAGAACCGTCACTCTGGCAGCCGAAAGTGATCCTTTGTCTCTTTCGTGGCCTTATTCACAATGCCCGCAGAGCTTGCCGTATCCCCCGGTCGCAGCGGCTCCCGGCCGCCTCACCCGGCCCGTTGTTCCTCCGCCTCCAGTTCTTCCTCGAACTGCTCCTCGATCTCCGCGATGCCCTTCGTCACGACCTCCGCCAGATGGACGGGGCAGGTCAGCACCTCGCTCCTGAACCCGTGGCCGGAGTCCGGGCCGGGGGCGGGGCCTGCGTCGGGGGCGTAGAGGTGCGCGATGCGTGCCACGCGGTCGGACGTGCGCTCATGGCGGGGCGCATGGCCGTCCGCGTGGTCGCATGCGCCGCCGGGCAGGGTGGCGGCAGCGGTACGGAGGATGCCGAGGATCTCGCGGGCGATTCCGTACGACAGCTCCAGGGAATCGGCCGCCGTGCCCATCAGGAGCAGCAGGACGGTCCGGTCGAGCACGGGTCCGTCCGGGCCGAGCTGTTCGTACCGCCGGGCCGCCCAGAGCGCCGCCTCTTCGGAGGCCGTCTCGTCGTTGAACGGGACATGCCGCTCGCTCAGCGGCATGATGTCGAGCCGGCCGTCGGGACGCAGGTACACCGCGTCCAGATGTGCCGTCTCCCGGGTACCGAAGAGTCTGTCGACCGCTTCACGCAGATGGTCGCGGGCCTCGACGGCGAGTGCGTGCAGGAAGGTGGTGCATGTCCATGCCTCCAGCGAGGCGCCGTATCCGTCCGCGTGTTCCTCGCGCAGGACGGTCCGGCCGCCGGGGCTCTGCAGGTGGATGCCCTCGGAGGCCTGCTCGTCGCTGCCGGAACGCAGTGCCGGGTGCTCGCCGTCCTCGTGCGCGCAGGTCTCGTCCGGCAGCAGCGGCAGTACGGACTCCAGGCCCTCGATCATGTCGTCGAGCAGCGACCGCTGTCTGATCCGGCCCGACCCCGCGTACCAGCAGTTCGCATGGGCGACGACGACATAGCCGGCGAGAGCAGCCCGGGAGAGGTCGCTGGGCGGTCCGGCGTGGATGTCCAGGTCCCAGAACGGATCACCGTTCGGATAGTCGTTGAGCACACTGCCCAGGCTGCGGATGTATCTCTGGTGGCCTTCGGGGACGATCTCGGGGATGCCTTCCGTGCTGCCCGGCAGGATCACGTCGGCGGCCGTCCGTGCCCATCCGGCGGCATTGCGGGGGCAGGCCTCGGCCTTGTCCCACTCATCGAGCGGAATCTCGACGTCCGGCGCGTCGAGCAGCCCGTCCGCGTCCGTGTCCCACTCCTCCAGGCTGTCGGTGTACGGATGGGCCTCGTGCCCGCAGCCGCCGGCCTGAAGACTCTGCTCGTCCATGGCCGCGGCAGCGGCGCCGAGCGCGTCCACCACGGCCCGCTCGACAGCCGCGCCGCGTCGTCCGAGGACGTACCGCGCCATGCTCACCAGGCCGAAGGTCAGCAGGACAGCCTGCTCGCCGTCCGGTTCGGCGGCGAGCAGGCGGGCGCACTCCAGGACGACAGGGTCCGCCTCCTCGGGGGCGGACCCCGCCGTGACGTCGGCCCATTTCTCGATCAGTTCGGTCATGATCAAGGACACGCGGGCCGCGTCGCGATGGTTCCGGCGGGCGCCGAACTCCCGTGCTAGAACCGGCCGGACGGTCCGTCAGCCCGAGACGCTCGCCCGGCCGTTCTCGATGTGCCCCATGAGCCGGCGGCGGAACGCGTCGTCCCCGTCGACGGTGACGTCCAGGTCGTACCAGCCGTGCGCGTCGGCCGCCGAGTGCACCACCGTACGGCTGCGCCCCGGCTTGACCTTGACGGTCCGGGTCCAGTCCCGCAGGTCCGCCTCGTCGACATAGCCCAGCGGCCGCACCGTGAAGGTGAGCGTCGTCCGGCCCGTGTTGCGCAGGGTGAGATGCAGGTCGCGCTCGCGGGCGTCGACCCGCGACGCCACCTCGGCCCCGGCCGCGGCACCGTCCTTCACGGGCCCGGCGAACTCGCGGCGGAAGCCGTTCGGCCCCGTCACCGTGAACCGGTAGGCATCGCCGGTGACCGGCACCGTCCACTGCGCGGTGCCCTTCACGTCCCGGTGCTGCGGTACGGAGAACTCACCGGCGTACGGATACAGCGCGAAGTGCGCCGAGGAGCGCCCCGTGTTGCTGAGGGCCACCCGCACCGCGCCGTCCGCCACCGTCGCCTGCGCGTCCGGCTGGTACGGCAGCGCGCGGGCCGGGCGGGCGCCTGGCTCCTGCACGGGCATGTGCTGCACGGCCGGCGGCTTCGGCGACCAGCGGCCGCTGAACGGCGGGATGGCGCCCGGCTGCTCCACCTCGGGCCGGCGGCGGGCGTGGGAGAAGTCGAAGGCCGAGGTCAGGTCGCCGGTGACGGTGCGCCGCCAGTCGCTGATGTTCGGCTCCGCCACCCCGGTCCAGCGCTCCAGGAAGCGGACGACGGAGGTGTGGTCGAAGACCTCGGAGCAGACGTAGCCGCCGATGGTCCACGGCGAGACGACGAGCATCGGAACGCGCACGCCGAGGCCGGTGGGCTTGCCCTCCCACTGCTCCTCGGTCACCTCGGCCGGGGCGACCGGCGGGGGCACGTGGTCGAAGAAGCCGTCGTTCTCGTCGTAGTTGATGAAGACCGCGGTGTGCCGCCACACGTCGGGGTGCTTGCCCAGCGCGTCCAGGACCTTGTAGACGATCGTCGCGCTGTGGATCGGCGAGGAGACGCTCGGGTGCTCGGAGTCGACGGCCGAGGGCACCAGGTAGGAGACCTCGGGCAGGGTGCCCGCCGCCACGTCCTTGGCGAACTCGTCGGCCAGCGTTCCGGTCTCCACCCGGCGCAGCGCCCGCTCGAAGAGGCTGCGTTCGGTCTTGTCGAGGGTGGCGACGCCCTCCTCCAGCAGGCCGAACAGCCGCTCGCGCTCCGTGGCGTCGGCATCCCGCACCGCGGCGTAGAACGACTCCATGAAGGTGTGCCCGCCGGTCTTCGCGAGCGCCTTGCGGGCCACCGCCTTGAAGGTGGCGAAGAACTCGATCTGGTTGTCGGTGAAGTTCTCCCACTCGGTGTACGTGCGCCAGCTGCGCCCGGCCTTCTCCAGCCGCTCCGCGTACGTGCCCCAGTCGTAGCCGGGGTGGGTGCCCTCGTTGTACGCGTCGTTGCCGACGGCCCGCTTGCCGTTCGGCTCGTTGCCCGTCTTCCCGCTCCACAGGTGGTTGCGGTTGGGGCTGGTCGAGGTGTGGATGGAGGAGTGGTAGGCGTCGCAGACCGTGAAGGTGTCGGCCAGTTCGTAGTGGAGCGGGATGTCGCGGCGGTCGTAGTACGCCATGGTGGCGGCCGTCTTCGCGCTCACCCAGCCGTTCATCCACCCGCCGGCCCACGCCTTGCCGCCACCGCTCCAGGAGTGGTCGAGCGCGCCGATGTACTGGAGGTCCTTCTTCTGCGTCTCGGCGGCGTCGCGCACCGGGAACGGCAGCACGGAGGTGCCGAGCGCCGCGGGCTGCTCGAAGACCGGCTTGCCCGAGGGCAGCTCGACGGCGTTGCGGTCACCGAAGCCGCGTACGCCCCGGAGCGTTCCGAAGTAGTGGTCGAAGGAACGATTCTCCTGCATCAGGATCACCACGTGCTTGATGGCCCCGAGCCCGTCCCGGCCACCGGACCCCGCCGAGGGTGCCGGCTGCGCGGCGATCGCGGCCTGCAGCGAAGGCGGCAGCAGCGACCCCGCCGCCGCGGCGCCGAGCGCGCCGCCGCCCAGCGCGAAGAGCCGTCGCCGTGAAATGTCCGTGGTCAAGTTGAGCCTCCCGAGTCAGGTCGTACAGCCGGGAAGCTAATCAAGCCGGATGGCGCGCGGAAGGACTCCGGACGACTCCGTGGTGAACGTCCAAGAGGTCGCACGGAAAAGTCCAACCGCGTACCCGGCCCCGGTTCCGGGGGCGGGATTCGGCAGCGGCGGTGAGGGGCGGGAGGGGGCCCGGCGGGCGTTGACCACGCCACCACCGGCGCGGCAATCTTAGGAACCGTCAATTACCTTTAGTGGGGGAACAGTTGAACAGTGCGTCGCACCACATCGGGCCGGACTCCGCGCCGGACAGATACCGCCTGCTCAATTCCATCGGACGGGGTGGCGAGGCCGTCCTCTACCGGGCCGAGATCGAGCTCGACGGAGCGCCCGAGACCGTGGTCGTGAAGGTCCTGGACTCCAAGACCACGATCACGATCGAGCAGTTCCAGCGGCTCAGTTCGAAGTGGCAGGAACAGGCGGAGCTGCTGCGGTTCGTGAACCGGCCCGGTGTCGTCGGTGTGCGCGAGCACTTCGAAGGACCCCCGATCCACGGTCACGGCGATGCCTCGACCGCCGCCGGGCGGGCCCTCGTGCTCGTCATGAACCATGTGGACGGTCTCGATCTGCGCGACTGGCGGGCCGAGCGGACCCTCGCCACGCACGCGGAGCGCCGGGAGGCGCTGCGGGCACTGGAACAGATCGCGGACGTCCTGGACTGGCTGCACTCGGGGCGTGCGACCCCCTCCGGCCGGACCGTCGTGCATGGTGATCTGTCGCCCGGCAATGTGATGGTCGACGAGCACGGCCAGGCCACGCTGGTCGACTTCGGGCTGAGCAAACTGACCGCCGACCATCAGACGGCGGAGGTCTGGTTCACCCCGGGTTTCGCGGCGCCGGAGGTCTTCGAGGGCAAGCGGACTCCGGGCACCGACCGGTACGCCTTCGGTGCGATCGCCTACTTCATGCTGAGCGGTCAGGCCCCGCCGGGCAGCCCCGAGCAGCTCCGGGCGGCGCTGCTCACCGTCCCCCAGGTGGCGGCGGCGGCGCCGGACCGGATCGAGCGGATCCTCCGGGTCTGCGCGGCCGACCCGGACCGACGGCCGGAGAGCCTGTCGGAGTGGGTGAAGGACGTCCGCTCGGCGGTGGTGTCGACCACGGTGACCGGCTCCTCCTCGTCGGTGCGCGATGCCGTACCGGGCGCGGGGGCAGAGGACGCTGTGCGGGACGCGGGCAGGCCGGTCTCCGTACCGCCTCCGCCGCTCCAGCCGCCCCCCGGCGCACCGCCCGTCGTGCAGCCCGGCGCTGCGCCCGGGGAGATGCCCGGCTCTCCGCCATCGGTGGCCGGCGAGGACGTTCAGCCGGTCTTCCCGCCGCCGATCACCGCCTCCGCCGATCCGGGCGTACCGCTGCCCACGACGGCGAACCCCGGACCGGCGACGGCGTCCTACACGGCACCGGGCGGCATGCCGGAGCAGGGGCCGGAGACCGGACAGCAGCCGTACGCCTTCCAGTCCCCGCAGTCCTCCCGGCCCCCGCAGAAGAAGAAGCGGAAGGTGCTGAGAATCGTGCTGCCGACCGTCGCCGTGCTGGCCACGGCCGTGCTGGGCGTGGTCGCCGCGCAGAGCCTGTGGTCGGAACGGAAGGGTGACGACAGCGCGAAGGGAGGGCCGACGACACAGCCGGTCAAGTCCCGCGCGGAGACACCGGCGAAGGACTCCACCGACTCGGCGGGCCCCGAGCAGAGCACCGGTCCGAGCCAGGAGGCCGACCCCGGGGAAGTGGCCGCCGCCGACAGCGCTTCGCTCACCACCCTGGACATCGTCGCCAAGGGCGAGTACGCCACCCTCGCCGTCGGCAGCGGCACCGTGGAGAACAAGCAGTACGACACCGCGTTGGTGCCCGACGGCGGGGACGCCGAATGCAGCGGCGCCGCGGAGTACAACCTGAGTCGTGTGTGGACGACCCTGGCCGTGGTCCTGGGAATCGACGACTCGTCGGAGAACAAGGCGGCCAGGGTCGACATCGAGGTGGACGGCAAGTCGCTCTACAGCGGGCAGGTGCTGCTCGGAGTGCCGCGCACCCTGAACCTGGATGTCAAGAACGGTCTGCGGCTGCGCATCTCCTACTCCGACACCGTCGAGGGCGGCTGCGACATGGGCTACCTGGTCCTGGGGTCGCCCACGCTCAAGAAGTAGTAGGCGGTCATCGCGGAGACGGTGTCCCGCGGACTCTCCGGATGACTCAAGGGGCGGTGCACCCACGGTCATGGGTGCACCGCCCCTTCAGGGACCTGCCTCGGCCGCCCGCGTACGGACGGGCCCTGCGGGATCAGCCCTCGACGCCGAGCTTCTCCAGGATCAGCTCGCGGACCCGGGCGGCGTCAGCCTGGCCACGGGTGGCCTTCATGACCGCGCCGACGAGCGCGCCCGCCGCCGCGACCTTGCCGCCGCGGATCTTGTCCGCGATCGCCGCGTTGGCCGCGATGGCCTCGTCGACGGCCGTGGACAGCGCGCCCTCGTCGGAGACGACCTTCAGGCCGCGCTTCTCGACGACGGCGTCCGGGTCGCCCTCGCCCGCGAGGACGCCCTCGATGACCTGGCGGGCCAGCTTGTCGTTGAGGTCGCCCGAGGTGACGAGCTCGGCCACCCTGGCGACCTGCACCGGGGTGATCGGCAGCTCGTCGAGACCGCGGCCGGTCTCGTTGGCGTTACGGGCCAGCTCGCCCATCCACCACTTGCGGGCCTGGTCCGAGGGGGCACCCGCGTCGGTCGTGGCGACGATCAGGTCGACCGCGCCCGCGTTGAGGATGGACTGCATGTCGTGCTCGGAGACACCCCACTCCTCCTTGAGCCGCGCCCGGCGCAGCCGGGGCAGCTCGGGGAGGCCCTTGCGCAGCTCCTCGACCCACTCGCGGGCCGGGGCGACCGGCACCAGGTCCGGCTCGGGGAAGTAGCGGTAGTCCTCGGCGTTGTCCTTGATGCGGCCGGCCGTGGTGGAGCCGTCCTCCTCGTGGAAGTGCCGGGTCTCCTGCACGATCGTGCCGCCGGAGGACAGCACCGCCGCGTGGCGCTGGATCTCGAAACGGGCGGCACGCTCGACGGAACGCAGCGAGTTCACGTTCTTCGTCTCCGAGCGCGTACCGAAGCTCTCGGTGCCGTTCGGGCGCAGCGACAGGTTGACGTCGCAGCGCATCTGGCCCATCTCCATGCGGGCCTCCGAGACGCCGAGCGCCTTGATGAGCTCGCGGAGCTCGGCGACGTACGCCTTGGCGACCTCGGGGGCACGGGCGCCCGCGCCCTCGATCGGCTTGGTGACGATCTCGATGAGCGGGATCCCGGCCCGGTTGTAGTCGAGCAGGGAGTGGGACGCGCCGTGGATACGGCCGGTGGCACCGCCGACGTGGGTCGACTTGCCGGTGTCCTCCTCCATGTGGGCGCGCTCGATCTGCACCCGGAAGATCTCCCCGTCCTCCAGCTGGACGTCCAGATAGCCGTTGTAGGCGATCGGCTCGTCGTACTGGGAGGTCTGGAAGTTCTTCGGCATGTCCGGATAGAAGTAATTCTTCCGGGCGAAGCGGCACCACTCGGCGATCTCGCAGTTCAGCGCGAGGCCGATCTTGATGGCCGACTCGACGCCGATCTCGTTGACGACCGGCAGGGCGCCGGGCAGGCCGAGGCAGACCGGGCAGGTCTGGGAGTTGGCGCCCTGCTTGAGCTCGGTGGAGCAGCCGCAGAACATCTTGGTCTTGGTGCCGAGCTCGACATGGACCTCCAGGCCCATGACGGGGTCGTAGGACGCGAGTGCGTCCTCGTACGACACCAGGTCGGTGACAGTCACGGTGAAACTTCCCTCTCAGCCCAGCAGTACGTCGTCATCGCCGAGGCGCTTGAGTTCGCGCAGCAGCAGGGCGACACCCGTGGCGATGGCGGCGGCGGAGACTACGGCGTCGATCAGTCGGAGCGTGTCGTGCTCGTGGCGTGCCTTCTTGGCCTGCTTGAACACGCTGACGGCCCCGAAAGCGGTGGTGCCGATGGACAGGTACGTGCCGGTCTTGGACTTCTTGAAGCCCTTGGCCTTGGTCAGTGCGCTCACAACGACGGAGCCTCCTCCAGCAGCGGGTGTCCCCACTTTTGCACGAAGGCGGCCTCGACGGCGGCGCCGACCTTGTAGAGACGGTCGTCCTTCATGGCGGGGGCGATGATCTGCAGCCCGACCGGCAGGCCGTCCTCCGGCGCCAGGCCGCAGGGCAGCGACATGGCGGAGTTGCCCGCGAGGTTGGTCGGGATGGTGCACAGGTCCGCGAGGTACATCGCCATCGGGTCGTCGGCGCGCTCGCCGATCGGGAAGGCGGTGGTGGGCGTCGTCGGGGAGACGATGACGTCCACCTGCTCGAAGGCCTTCTCGAAGTCCTGCGTGATGAGGGTGCGGACCTTCTGCGCCGAGCCGTAGTACGCGTCGTAGTAGCCGGAGCTGAGTGCGTACGTACCGAGGATGACGCGGCGCTTGACCTCGTCGCCGAAGCCGGCTTCGCGGGTGAGTGCGGTGACGTCCTCGGCGGACCTCGTGCCGTCGTCGCCGACGCGCAGCCCGTAGCGCATGGCGTCGAAGCGGGCCAGGTTGGAGGAGCACTCGGACGGCGCGATCAGGTAGTACGCCGACAGGGCCAGGTCGAACGACGGGCAGTCCAGCTCGACGATCGTGGCGCCGAGCGACTTCAGCAGCTCGACCGACTCGTTGAAGCGCTGGACGACACCGGCCTGGTAGCCCTCACCGGCGAACTGCTTCACGACACCGACGCGCATGCCCTGTACGGAGCCGTTGCGCGCGGCCTCGACGACCGGCGGGACCGGGGCGTCGATGGACGTGGAGTCCATCGGGTCGTGCCCGCCGATGACCTCGTGCAGCAGGGCCGCGTCCAGGACGGTACGGGCGCAGGGCCCGCCCTGGTCCAGGGAGCTGGAGAAGGCCACCATGCCGTAGCGGGAGACGCCGCCGTAGGTGGGCTTGACGCCGACGGTGCCGGTGACGGCGGCGGGCTGGCGGATCGAGCCGCCGGTGTCCGTGCCGATGGCGAGCGGGGCCTCGTACGAGGCGAGCGCGGCGGACGAGCCGCCGCCCGAGCCGCCCGGGATGCGGGTGAGGTCCCACGGGTTGCCGGTCGGGCCGTAGGCGCTGTTCTCGGTGGAGGACCCCATGGCGAACTCGTCCATGTTGGTCTTGCCGAGGATGATGACGTCGGCGGCCTTCAGCTTCCGCGTGAGGGTCGCGTCGTACGGCGGGATCCAGCCTTCGAGGATCTTGGAGCCGACGGTGGTCGGCATGTCCTGCGTGGTGAAGATGTCCTTCAGCGCGAGCGGGACACCGGCCAGCGGGCCGAGCTTCTCGCCGGCCGCCTTCTTGGCGTCGACGGCGCGGGCCTGCGCGAGCGCGCCCTCGCGGTCGATGTGCAGGAAGGCGTGGACCTTCTCGTCGACCGCGTCGATCCGGGCCAGGTGGGCCTCGGTGACCTCGACGGCCGTGAGCTCGCCGGAGGCGATCTTCGCGGCGATCCCGGCGGCGGTGAGCTTGATGATGATGCTGTGGTCCGTCATGGCTGTTAGTCCTCCCCCAGGATCTGCGGCACCTTGAAACGCTGCTGCTCCTGGGCCGGGGCGCCGGAGAGCGCCTGCTCGGGGGTGAGCGACGGACGGACCTCGTCCGCGCGCATGACGTTGGTCAGCGGCAGCGGGTGGGAGGTCGGCGGTACGTCTTGGTCGGCGACCTCGGAGACGCGGGCGACCGCGCCGATGATGTCGTCGAGCTGACCGGCGAAGTGATCGAGCTCTTCGCCCTTCAGCTCCAGACGCGCCAGCCGGGCGAGGTGGGCGACCTCCTCGCGCGTGATGCCAGGCATGCAGCGATCCTCAGGGGTTGGTGTGTGGTTTTGGCCGGGGGCCGGCGGCACATTTCCATCGTCCGTCCGCAGGACGGTCCGCGCGGCATCCGGTGCGTGCGATCGCAAGGCGCCGGAGCGCCCTCGTGGCGGAGCCACGTGGGCGATTCGGCAACGCGGCGAGCGTGCGTGCCAGGCGTCGCGCGGCAGGTGGAAATGTGCCACCGACCCCCAATCCTATGGGGTCGCCCGCCACCACTCCCGCCACCCGGGCGAACAGCCCGGTAGGACGAGGATTTCCGACACCCGCACCGCCTCCGCCCCTGCTTCGCGTCCGAGGACGGAGGGGCCGTCTGCGGTCGGCGCGGACTCAGGCCGACACTGGCCCGGGCCCAGGCCGACGCGGGCCCAGGCTGACGCGGGCTCGGGCCACCCCGGGGCCCAGGGCGTCGCGGGCCCAGGCTGCCGAGGGCTCGGGCCACCCCGGGCTCAGGCCGACGCAGGCCCAGCCGACGCGGGCTCAGGCCGACGTGGGCCAAGGCCGCCGCAGACCCTGGCCGCCGAGGGCTCGGGCCACCCCGGGCTCAGGCCGACGCGGGCCGGGAATTGACCGCCCGGCCCGGCGGCCGCTGCTCCAGCTCAGGGGGCGTGCCGGCGGCCGCCGCTGCTGCCGCCGCCGCTGCCGCCAGCTCGGCGGGCCGCCGCCAGCCGTGCTCTCCGCGCGCCCGCAGCCAGGCCGTGGTCTCCTGCGGCGGCATCGCCGCGGCGACCAGCCAGCCCTGCACCGCGTCGCAGCGCAGATCCCGCAGCCGCTCCCAGGTCTCGTCGTCCTCGACCCCCTCCGCGACGACCAGCAGGCCCAGCGAGTGGGCCAGGTCGATCGTGCAGCGGACGATCTCCGCGTCCTCGTTGTCCACGGCCAGCCGGGCGACGAACGAGCGGTCGATCTTCAGCTCGCTGACCGGCAGCCGACGCAGATGGACGAGTGAGGAGTACCCCGTACCGAAGTCGTCGAGGGACATCTTCACGCCGTGCCCGGTCAGCCCGGCGAGCGTGTCGGCGGCGCGCTGCGGGTCCTCCAGCAGCACGTGCTCCGTTATCTCCAGCTGCAGCGCCCCCGCCGGGACACCGTGCCGGGCGAGCCGCGCCGCGACGCCGCCCGCGAACCCGGGGGTGTGGACGTCGCGCGGGGAGACGTTGACCGCGACGGGGACGAACAGGCCCTGCGCCCGCCACCGGGCGACCTGGGCCAGCGCCGTCTCCAGGACGTACTCCGTGAGGTGCGGCATGAGGCCGGACGACTCGGCGATGGCGATGAACTCGTCCGGGGGGACCCTGCCCCGTTCCGGGTGCACCCAGCGCACCAGGGCTTCGAGGCCGGCCACCTGGCCGTCGAAGCGGACCTTCGGCTGGTAGTGGAGTTCGACCTCGCCGGCGTCCAGGGCGCGGCGCAGATCGCCCAGGAGTCCGAGCCGGTCCGGGGTGTTGCTGTCCCGCTTCGACTCGTAGACCTCGACGCCCGTACGGTCCCGCTTCGCCTGGTACATCGCCACGTCCGCGCGCCTGAGCAGCCCTTCGGCGTCCAGCGCGTGGTCCGGGTAGACGGCGACTCCGGCGCTGGCCTCCAGCACCAGAGTCAGTCCGTCGAGGTCCAGCGGGGAGGACAGCTCGGCGACCAGGTGGCGGGCGACCCGCTGGGCGCTGGTGGTGGAGTCGGCGGTCGGCAGGAGCACCGCGAACTCGTCGCCGCCCAGCCGAGCGGCCTCCGCGCCCCGGGGCAGCGCGAGCCTGAGACGTTCCGCTATCTGCAACAGGAGCCGGTCCCCCGCCAGATGTCCGAGAGTGTCGTTGACCGCGCGGAAGCGGTCGAGGTCTATCAGGACCAGAGCGGATCTCGCGCCGACGGATTCGGCGTCCTCCAGGGCCGTCCAGGTGCGCTCCAGCAGCCACTGCCGGTTGGGCAGTCCGGTCAGCGGGTCGCGCAGCTGCTCCTCGGCCCGCGCGCGGGCGATCCAGAGGGCGGAGTCGAGAGCGATCAGCGGGACGGCGAAGAGCGGCAGGAGCAGCGGGGTGATCATCGCGACGACGCAGATCAGCGGTGCGATGGCGAGCAGAGCGACGGCGACGAGGCCCTGGCGCAGCAGGGCGGTACGGGCGATGGTCGGCAGCCCACCGCCCTGGGGCGTCCGGGCGTACCACAGCAGGACCCGGGTGACCAGAAGGTAGGTGGAGGCGGCGAGAAGGACCTCCGGGACGGCTTCGATGCCCCAGTCGAGTGGCTGCCAGGGGGATTCGACGGTCTGTACGTCGCCGAAGGCGGCAAGCACCAGGGCGGCCGCGCCGATCCCCAGGATGTCCACCGCGCCGTGCAGCAACCCCTGCCACCAGCGGTGCCGGCGGGCGACGCCGACGAGGACGACGACGACCAAGGAGACCAGCCCGGCGGGCACCCAGCCGTAGAGCAGCAGCACGGCCAGGGTGAGGGAGGCTCCGGACCCGGTCCCTCCCCACCATCGGTCGCGGCCGAGCGCGACGAGATGGCCGACGATGACTCCGGTCAGGACGGCGAGGGACCAACCGGCCTCGCCGTCGGGGAAGAGCGCGTGTCCTTCGCTCACGGTCCGGTAGAAACCGGTCGCGATCTGAACGACGGCGATCATGATGGCAACGGCACCCACTTTTGGCGTGAGGCCGACGAAACCTTGCAGCCGCGACACCGGTGCGGCGCTCTCGGTCGGTTTCATTCCGTCCCTCTCACAGCCGGCGGTGCCGATGTCACCTGATGGTTCCGCTCCACGCCGCCACGACCCGGTCTCCCGCCCCGCGGCCTGTCACGGCAGGTGCACGTCTCAACAGTAGGCCGCGGAAGGCTTCTACGGGCAGCGCTCTGACGCTCTTGCCCGAATGCGGACCGACCAACCGTCAGCATCTGCTATGCGCCGATCGGGTGAACCGGCCGACGCGACGAAACCCTTGCCCCGGCCTGCCCCGCTACACCCTTTATCGCCCTCTTGCTCACCGTTCGCCCGCCCCCTTTGCGTACTCCTGTCGCTCCGCCCGGATACCCGCCCCGGCCCCGGGCCGGTCCTCACCCGATCCCCGACCCGGACAGGGATCCGGGCAGGGAACCAGGCAGGAATCCCCCTACTCCGCCGGTACCTCGGTCGGCACCGCCGCCTCGCGCGCCGCATCCGGACCCTGTTCGAGGAGCACGGCGAAGCCGTCCTCGTCCAGCACCGGCACCTTCAGCTGCATGGCCTTTTCGTACTTCGAACCGGGGTTGTCACCGACGACCACGAAGGAGGTCTTCTTCGAAACGGAACCCGTCACCTTCGCCCCACGGCTCTGGAGCGCCTCTTTCGCGCCATCCCTGGTGTGGCCGGCCAGCGTGCCGGTGACGACGACGATGAGCCCTTCGAGCGGACGCGGCCCCGTGTCCTGCCCCGCCTCCTCGTCGGCCATCCGGACCCCGGCCTCCCGCCACTTGCGCAGGATCTCCCGGTGCCAGTCCTCGGCGAGCCACTGCTTCACCGACGCGGCGATGACGGCCCCGACCCCGTCGGCCTCGACCAGCTCCTGCTCCGTCGCCTCGTCGATCCGGTCGATGGAACGGAACTGACGGGCCAGCTCCGCGGCGGCGATCGGTCCCACGTGCCGGATGGACAGCCCGGCGAGGATCCGGGCGAGTGGTGCCTCCTTGGCCGCGGCGATGGCGTCGAGCATGGCGAGGGCGTTCTTCTTCGGCTCGCCCTGCTGGTTGGCGAAGACCCAGGCGGTCTTCTCCTCGCCGGTCTTCGGGTCGCGCTTGGGCAGCCCGCTGTCCTGGTCCCGGACATAGGCCCGGATCGGCAGCAGCTGCTCGATGGTCAGCCCGAAGAGATCGCCCTCGTCGCGCAGCGGCGGCTCGGCGGGCTCCAGCGGCTCGGTCAGGGCCGCAGCGGCGACGTAGCCGAAATGGTCGATGTCGAGGCACTTGCGGCTCGCGAGATAGGCGATCCGCTCCCGCAACTGAGCAGGGCAGGAACGGGCGTTGGGGCAGCGGAGGTCGATGTCGGCCTCCTTCATGGGCCGCAGCTCCGTACCGCACTCCGGGCACTCGGTGGGCATGACGAACGCCCGCTCGGTGCCGTCACGGAGGTCGACGACCGGGCCGAGGATCTCCGGGATCACGTCGCCCGCCTTGCGGAGCACCACCGTGTCCCCGATGAGAACGCCCTTCGCCTTCACCACGTTCTGGTTGTGCAGGGTGGCGAACTCCACCTCGGAGCCCGCCACTTCGACCGGCTCGACCTGGGCGTACGGCGTGACCCGGCCGGTCCGGCCGACGCCGACCCGGATGTTGACCAGCTTGGTGTTGACCTCCTCCGGGGCGTACTTCCAGGCGATCGCCCAGCGCGGGGCGCGCGAGGTGGAGCCGAGCCGGCCCTGGAGCGGGATCTCGTCGAGCTTGACGACGACCCCGTCGATCTCGTGCTCCACGGAGTGCCGGTTCTCACCGAAGTACCTGATGAACTCCCGTACCCCGTCGAGGGAATCCACCACCTTGTTGTACTTGGCGGTGGGCAGGCCCCATTCGCGCAGCAGCTCGTAGGCGTGCGAGAGGCAGTCGATGTCGAAGCCCTGGCGGGCGCCGATGCCGTGCACCACCATGTGCAGCGGGCGGGTGGCGGTGACCTTCGGGTCCTTCTGGCGCAGCGAACCCGCCGCCGCGTTGCGCGGATTGGCGAACGGTTTGTCCTCCGCCTCGACGAGCCGGGCGTTGAGCTCCTCGAAGGCCTCCATCGGGAAGAAGACCTCACCCCGGATCTCGACCAGCGCCGGGATGCGGTCGCCCTTCAGCCGGTGCGGGATCTCGGCGATCGTACGGACGTTGGGGGTGATGTCCTCGCCGGTGCGGCCGTCGCCCCGGGTGGCGGCCCGGGTCAGCCGCCCGTGCTCGTAGGTGAGGTTGACCGCCAGGCCGTCGACCTTCGGCTCGCACAGGAAGTGATAGTCGGTGGTACCGACCTCCTTGGCGATCCGCTCGCCCCAGGCGGCCAGCTCCAGGTCGTCGAAGGCGTTGTCCAGCGAGAGCATCCGCTCGCGGTGCTCGACGGAGGTGAATTCCGTCCGGTACGGGCCCGCGACCTTCTGCGTCGGCGAATCCGGCGTACGCAGCTGGGGGTACGTCTCCTCCAGCGCATCCAGCTCGCGCATCAGCCGGTCGAACTCGGCATCGCTGACGACCGGCTGGTCGCTCACGTAGTACCGGAAGCGGTGCTCCTCGACCTGCTCGGCGAGGAGCGCGTGCTGCTCCTGGGCCTGTGCGGGCACCGTCATCTGCTGTTCGCCGGCCATCGTCTCGTCCTCCCGTTACCCGTTGCCCCGTTACTCAGGGTTGTCTGCGAGCGATCTCGCGGCCCGGACGCAGTGGGCGAGCGCGGCGCGCGCGTACGCGGGCGAGGCACCTGCGAGCCCGCACGACGGGGTGATCACCACGGACTCCGCCAGAGTCCCCGGATTCAGCCCCAGCCTGCGCCACAACGTCCTGACACCCATGACGCTACCGCCCGGGTCCGACAATCCGCCCGAGGCCGGGTCGGTGCCCGGCACCACTCCGAGGAAGAGCCGGGTACCGCCCTCCACGGCTTCCCCGATCGCCTCCTCCTCACGCTCGGTGAGCAGCGAGAAATCGAACGAGATGGCGTCGGCCCCGGCCCGGCGCAGCAGCGCGAACGGCACCTCGGGCGCGCAGGTGTGCACGACCGTCGCCGATTCCCCGGCCGTCGCCAGGACATCGCGCAGGGTGCCCTCGACGATCTGGCGGTCCACGGCCCGGTAGGTGCGGTAGCCGCTGGCCGTCCGGACCCGGCCGCGCAGCACGGCGGTCAGCGAGGGCTCGTCGAGCTGGAGGATCACCTGGGCGCCGGGCACCCTGCGCCGCACCTCGGCGAGGTGGGTGCCCAGCCCCTCCGCCAGCGAGCCCGCCAGGTCGCGGCAGGCCCCCGGGTCGCCGAGCGCGGCCTCGCCGCCCCGGCGTTCCAGCGCGGCGGCCAGCGTCCAGGGCCCGACGGCCTGGACCTTGAGCGGCCCCTCGTACCCCTGGGTGAACTCCTCCAGGGCGTCCAGGTCCTCACCGAGCCAGGACCTGGCCCGGCGGGTGTCCCGTCCTGGCCGGTCGCTGATCCGCCAGCCGCTGGGCTCGACGTGCCCGTACAGGTCGACGAGCAGGCCGATCGTCCGCCCGATCATGTCCGCGCCGGGCCCGCGGGCGGGCAGTTCCGCCAGATACGGCAGGCCCTCGCCGCCCGCGAAGGAACCGGTGACGGTCTTCGCCGCCTCCCGTGCGTCTCCCCCGGGCATGGACCCGATCCCGGTGGCCGGGCAACCCCTGAACTCGCTCTTCTCGCTCACACCGGAAGCCTAGGGCGTTGCTGCGGGAGCGGCGCCGCCCGGCCTGCGGGGGTCAGCGTCCGGGGCGCACCGTGAGGTCGTTGACCTCGGCGTCGCGCGGCAGGTCGATGGCCATCAGGATCGTGGTGGCCACCGACTCCGGGTCGATCCACCGGGAGGGGTCGTACTCCTTGCCCTCCTGCTGGTGGACCTTGGCCTGCATGGGGCTGGCGGTGCGTCCCGGGTAGACGGAGGTGACCCGGACGCCGCCCGCGTGCTCCTCGTGGCGCAGCGAGTCGGCGAGGGCCTTCAGGCCGTGCTTGCTCGCGGCGTACGCGCTCCACTCGGCGTGCGCGGCAAGACCTGCGCCCGAGTTCACGAAGAGGACGTGGCCCTGGGCGACGCGCAGCAGCGGCAGGAAGAGCCGGGTCAGCTCGGCGGGCGCGACCAGATTGGCGTTGAGCTGGAAGTGCCACGCCTTGGGCGTGAGGTCCCCGACGCTGCCGAGCTCGACCACGCCCGCGATGTGCAGCAGAGAGTCGACCTGCTCCGGCATCGACTGCTGGGCGAGCGCCCACGACAGCCGGTCCGGATTGGAGAGATCACCGACGAGCGTACGGGCGCCGGGGTGCATCCCGGCCAGCTCCTTGGCACGGCCCGCGTCGCGGGCCAGCAGCACGGCCTCGTCACCGCGCTCCAGCAGGCGGCGGGTGACGGCGGCTCCGATGCCGGAGCCGGCACCGGTGATGACATGAGTGGGCATGCGCCCCATGATCGCACTCCGCCGCCCCGTCACTGGAGGCCGGACCACTCCTCCAGGTAGGCCAGCGCGCCCACGCCGTCCTTGGCGAAGAACACCAGGTCGGCCAGCGGGAGGGGCAGGAAGCCCTCGTCCTCCATGCGCTGGAACTGCTGGCGCAGCCCGTCGTAGAAGCCCGCCGTGTTGAGCAGGACGACCGGCTTGTCGTGCTTGCCGTGCTTCTTCAGCTCCAGGATCTCGGTCGCCTCGTCGAGCGTCCCGGTCCCGCCCACCATGATCACGACCGCGTCGGCCTTCTCCAGGAGCAGCGCCTTGCGCTCGGCAAGATCGCGCGCGATCACCATCTCGTCCGCGTTGGTCCGCGCCCTGGCCGCCAGGAAGTCCACCGACACTCCCACCAGCCGCCCGCCCGACTCCTGGACCCCGTCGGCGACGACCTTCATCAGCCCGCTCTCCGAGCCTCCCCAGACCAGGGTGTGTCCGCCCTTGCCGAGCAGTTCGGCGAATTCGCGGGCGGGCCTGGTGTAGCACTCGTCGAGGTCGGCGGCGGAGAGAAATACGCAGATCTTCATGGACCAACCGTAAAGGCCACCACCGACAGACCCCGGCACCCGGCCGAAAATCCAGCCGGGGAAGAATCCCGCCCCCGAAACAGCTGACCTGTGTATGACTACGTCACCAGGACACCGCATCACGGTCGAGCCCGGCACCGAGCACGTACGTGTGGTCCGCGACGGACAGGTGCTGGCCGAGAGCCGACGCCCGATCGTCCTGCGCGAGACCGGCTGTCCGGTCCGCTACTACCTGCCTCCCGAGGACGTCCGTACGGACCTCCTGACGCCCTCTGACGCCCGAACCCACTGCCCGTTCAAGGGAGATGCCGCCTACTGGTCACTGCCGGACGCCGCGGACCTCGTCTGGGCCTACCCGGACCCGAAGCCCGAAGTCGCCGTGATCAAGGACCACTTCTGCTTCTACGAAACAGAGACAGTCACCGATTGATCGTCAAGTACGCCCCTGACCTGGTACTTCGAAGTAGTTCAAAAAAACTTCGGCCAGAGCGATGAGTTTCTCCGGGCCCAGCGGTCCACCCTCGTATGGACAAGATTCTCTCCCGCGACGGCACCGTGATCGCGTACCGGCACCGGGGTGAAGGTCCGCCGGTGATCCTGGTGGGCGGCTCGCTGGGCACGGCGGCGACCGAGGCGCCGCTGGCGCGGCTGCTCGCGCCGCACTTCCATGTCGTCACGTACGACAGGCGCGGCCGCGGCTCCAGCGGCGACAGCGGCCCGTACGCGGTGGAGCGCGAGATCGAGGACCTGGCCGCGCTCGTCTCCGCGACGGGCGGCCGGGCCTCCGTCTTCGGCATGGGCGCCGGCGGGGCCCTGGCTCTGGAGGCACAGGCCGCCGGCCTCCCCGTCGACCTGCTGGCGGTGTACGAACCGCCCTACACGCCGGGCGCCGCGGGCCTTCAGTACAAGGCGTGCTGCACCTCGCGCCTGTACCGGCTGCTGTCCACCGGGGACCGCGCGGGAGCCGTCGAGCTGTTCCTTTCCGTGACGGGCGTACCGGCCGACATGATCGCCCGCATGCGCCGCGCCCCGCTGTGGAGCGACCTGCTGGCGATGGCCCACACCCTCGCGTACGACGACGCGATCCTCGGCAACGGCGCGATCCCGGCCGCCCGGTTCGCCTCCGTAACGGCCCGCACCCTGGTGATCTGCGGCGGCTCCAGTCCCACCGGCGCACATCTGTCGACCCGCGCCCTGGCGGACGCGCTCCCCCGCGCCCGCCACCGCACCTTGACCGGCCAGACCCGCGACCTGGCACCTCAGGCGGTGGCCCCGGTGCTCGCGGAGTTCTTCGCCAGGCCCGCATCCCTGCGTCAGGCTTCCTGACCCACGACCCGCCCCGCGCGGTCCCGCCCGTACGGGGGTCGGACGCGACCGCGCGGGGCGTCCCACGGCATCCGCGGCTCGGGCGCCGAGCGCGAGCTCGAACCGGACGGTCCTGCCGCCCGGCCCGAGCGCCCCTTCCCCCATGGCGCACCCGCCCCGTCGGTCCGCGACGAGTTCGAGGATGGCCATGCCCCGCCCGGCTTCGGCATGGGGGCGACGGGCGGCGCGTACGGCCTGGACAGGTCCGGGCTCATGCCCCAGACGCTGGCCCCGGAGCACCGGGTGCCGCCACTGGAGCCGCGCGGCAGCCGGCCCCTCGACTCCCCCACGCAGTCGGCGAACTTTCGTACCAGGCTGGACATGGTCGAGAAGGTGGCGTTGGCTCTCGTCGAGTCCAGGTATTCATCCGCTCAGTCGTCAGAGAGCTGTAGAGGTGTCTCACGTGTCCGGCCTGCACTAGCCGAAGCCATCCTTCTCCGATGCAGGAGGCAACAACTGTGTCGAGGTCGCCGCAGCAGAGGGCACAAGCATCGCGACCCGCGAGAGCGAAAGCCCGGAGCACATCGTCACGACGAACCGAGCCGCACTCCATGCGCTTGTGCTGGCAGTGAAGGCCGGCGACGCCGGCCTCAGCTGAACGAGAGACGGCCGCATCTGCTGCTCGACCGCATCCGTCGCTTTTCGGTCAATGAACAGTGCAACGTTGCAATCGAAAATTCGAGCGTGTGATGATCTCACCTATGACCACGGGTGGGGACAAGACGTCGAACCGACAGCGACCGTCACGACTGGCCGACTTGACCGGCCCCGGGACACCACTGACACCGGAAGCGTCAGAGCCTTCCGCATTGCTGACTGGCGCCGCGGGCGATCAGCTGGCGGCTGCTCGCCGGGAGTTCGCGGTACTGCTCGGCGAGTTCCGTCGCACGGCGGTGCTGGTGCCGCTGGATGGTTCGGGGGATCTGTGGTCGGCGGAGCAGGGCGGGTTCCGTTGGATCTGTGCGTTCTCGGACGAGGAGGCGTTGGCCCGGTTTGCGCGGGCTCGGGGGGATGCGGCGCGGGAGTGGGTGTACCGGACGGTG
>NZ_JBIWKI010000048.1:0-41848 GCF_044765565.1 Streptomyces sp. NPDC102437
TCCGGTGACGGTCCTCCCGGATCTCGAAGTCCATCGCATCCCCTGAGCTGGGGTGTTGCGACGACCACTAGAACTCAAGGTTGGCCTGGGGCTTTCGCGATGGGGTGCCGGTGCGTCAGAGGTTGACGCCGAAGTCCTGGGCGATGCCGCGCAGGCCGGAGGCGTAACCCTGGCCCACGGCGCGGAACTTCCACTCGGCGCCGTTGCGGTACAGCTCGCCGAAGACCATGGCGGTCTCGGTGGCGGCGTCCTCGCTCAGGTCGTAGCGGGCGATCTCGGCGCCGCCGGCCTGGTTGATGATGCGGATGAACGCGTTGCGCACCTGGCCGAAGTTCTGGCTGCGGGTCTCGGCGTCGTAGATCGAGACCGGGAAGACGATCTTGTCGACGTCGGCCGGCAGACCCGCCAGGTTGACGTTGATCTGCTCGTCGTCGCCCTCGCCCTGGCCCGTGACGTTGTCGCCGGTGTGCACGATGGTCTGGTCGGGCGTCGACTTGTTGTTGAAGAAGACGAAGTGGCCGTCCGAGACGACCTTGCCGGCCGGGTTGACCGCGATCGCCGAGGCGTCGAGGTCGAAGTCGGTGCCGGTGGTGGTGCGGACGTCCCAGCCGAGGCCGACCGTGACGGCGGTCAGGCCCGGGGCCTCCTTGGTGAGGGAGACGTTGCCGCCCTTGGACAGGCTTACAGCCATGGGAAGTCCCTTTCATCGTCGATCGCGGGCTTCGTGCCATCACGAAGCTACCGTCACAGGCCATAACGCGGGCAAGGGGTCAGGAGGTTCCTGACCCCTTTACTTTCTTTACCGAAATCCCTCGGTCGGCCGGACGGGCGGTACCGCAAAAGAAGGTGACGAACACCCCTCGGTCCGGGGAACATGGGTGCCATGTCCGGGCCCTATGTCATCCGTGGTTCGGTCTCCCTGCCGGAGGCCGAGCTCATGTGGCGTTTCTCGCGGTCCTCGGGGCCCGGCGGGCAGCACGTCAACACCAGCGACTCCCAGGTGGAGCTCCGCTTCGACCTCGCGGCGACCGAGTCGCTCCCCGAGGTGTGGAAGGAGCGGGCGCTCCAGCGCCTGGAGAGCCGGCTCGTGGGCGGGGTGCTCTCGGTGCGCGCCTCCGAGCACCGCTCCCAGTGGCGCAACCGCGAGACCGCTCTCGTACGGCTCGCCTCGCTGCTCGCCGAGGCGACGGCGCCGCCCCCGAGGCCGCGCCGCAAGACGCGCATCCCACGAGGCATCAACGAACGCCGGCTGCGCGAGAAGAAGCAGCGCGGCGAGACCAAGCGGGGCCGCTCCGGCCGCGACTGGTGACGGCCCGGGTACCTGCGGCGGCTCGGTGACCGCGACGGCCCGGATGCCTGCGCCGATGCCCGCTTCCGCCCCCGTCCTTACCCCAGCTGCCGGTACCGACCCCGGAAGTACGTCAGCGGCGACCCTTCCCCGCTCGGCAGCGCCGCGCTCAGGACCCGGCCGATCACCAGCGTGTGGTCACCGGCCACGACCCGCTGCTCGGTCCGGCACTCCAGCGTGGCCAGAGCCCCTGAGATCAACGGCGCGGCGGTGACCTCCCCTCGCTTGTAGGGGATGTCCTCGAACAGCAGCCGGTCGCTGATCCGGCCCTTCATCGCGAACCGCCCGGCGACGTGCCGCTGGCTCTCGGCGAGCACCGACACCGCCCACAGCGGCTGCTCGGACAGCAGGTCGTCCATCCGGGAGTCGTTGCGCAGGCTGACCATCACCAGGGGCGGATCCAGTGAGACCGACATGAAGGCGGTCGCAGTCATGCCGACGTCCTCGCCGCGCCCGTTCTCGTCCAGCGGCGGCTCCTGGGCGGTGATCAGCACGACGCCGGCGGCCAGCCGGGCGAGGGCGCCTCGGAACTCATCGTTGCTCACCCCCTCAGCATGGGGGATGGGCCGGGGGTGCGGGTCGGGGGTCTTCGTCTGCAACACATCGGGCACGCTAATCGCGCGGCGCGTGCCTCCGCATCGGGCCAGGGGACCAGCCCGGTCCTAGGACCCGCGCTCAGGGAGAGCCGGGATCCGCGTTCAAGGAACGTACGGAGCGGATCCGTACGGCACTCGCGACCCTTTACCATCTGTTGTGACTTGAGTCACAGAGTGCAATATTTGTTGACCCTGTGTACCGACTGCACAGCTCACTGTGATTCAGTTGCGGTGACACTGCAGTAAGTACGTCGATATGAAACCTGGAGTGCTGTCGAGGTCTCGGGGAGTGCGAGCAATGGAGGCCGAGTCGGAGCCGTACGTCCGCCTTGCGACGATGCGGCAGCTGCACCAGGCCGTCGCCGATCTCAATACGGCGCGGAGCCTGGCCGACACGCTGCAGACCGTGGCCGACGGAATCGTCAACGGTCTCGGCTACGAGCTGGCCTGTGTGAACCTGGTCCGCGCCGACGGTGACCTCGTCGTCGCCGCCTTCGCGGGCAACAGCGCGGCCGAGGCCCTGATCACCGGCCGGGTCGGCTCGCGCACCTCCTGGGAGCGCCGGCTGTCGATGGGGCGGGCCTGGGACGAGCTCCGCTTCATACCGCACACCGACGGCTGGGTCCTCCTCGACGACGACGTACCGCAGTGGCACACCGACGGGCCCGACCCCCGGTTCGAGGACGAGTGGCATCCCCAGGACCGCCTCTACGCCCCGATGTACGCGTCCGGCGGCGATGCCGATCTGCTCGGCGTCATCTCCGTGGACCGCCCGCGCAACGGCCGCCGCCCCGGTGCCTGGGGCCGCGAGGCTCTCCAGATGTACGCGTCGCAGGCCGCCATCGCGATCAGCAACGCCCGGCTGAGGGCCAACATGCAGCGGGCGCTCGTCCGGCTCGAACGGGAGCAGCAGGCGCTGCGGGCCAGCGAGGAGTCCTTCCGCCAGGCCTTCGAGTACGCCCCGAGCGGCATGGCCATCGCCGAGATGGGCGGCGACCAGCACGGCAGGCTGCTGCGCACCAACGACGCGCTGTGCCGGCTGCTCGGCCGGCCCGCGTCCGTTCTGCGCCGCTACTCCTTCGCCGACCTCGTCCACCCCGAGGACATCGGCACGCTGCTGCGCACCTCCGCCGAGGGCGGGCGCGCCGAGCTGCGGCTCGGGCGGCGGGACGGCACCTACCTCTGGGTCTCGCTGCGCAACTCCGTCGTCGCCGACACCGCGGACGGCCCGCGCTTCCTGCTCACCCACGTCGAGGACATAGAGGAGCGCAAGCGCCACGAGCTGCATCTGGCGCACCGCGCCTCGCACGACGCGCTCACCGGCCTGCCCAACAGCGCCGAACTGCGCTCGCGGCTGAGCGCCCGGCTCTGCGAACGCCCGGACTCCACGGCCACCACCCCGGTGGAGGCGCTGGACGCGGCCTACGGCGACGTCGACGACCCGGACGCGCGGATGGCGCACGGCTACGAGGTGGACCCGGCGCCCGGCGGCCCGTACGACCACCATGTGCACTGTGTCGCACCCGATACCGAGCACGACGACGGGGCGAAGGGGCTCGCGGTCCTCTTCTGCGACCTCGACGGCTTCAAGTCGATCAACGACCGCTTCGGCCACCACACCGGTGACGCCGTGCTGATCGAGGTCGCCCGCCGGCTCACCACCTGTGTCCGCGACGGCGACACCGTGGCCCGGCTCGGGGGTGACGAATTCGTCGTCCTGGCCGACGGGCTCGGCAACGCGGACGCCGCGGACCTGGCGGTACGCCTCCGTAACGCCATCATTCCGCCGATCCGGGTCGACGGCCGGGCGGTGCGCGTGGGGGCGAGCTTCGGCATCGGCTGGGCCACCTGCGGCATGACCGCCGAAGAGGTGCTGCGCTCCGCCGACCAGCGGATGTACGTGGAGAAGCGGTCGCGGTCGAAGGTTCACCGCAGGGCCGGCTGACGTTCACGGGGGCGCGGTCCTCGTGCTCCGCCGCACTTCCGGTACGGCCGACGGCAATTCTCGGTGCCGTTCGTTCGGGGTAGGCTCGGCCGGTCGGCCACGGCTGGCGATATCCGGCGACGGCTGGCGACATGGTGAGGAGTGACCCAGGGATGACGGCCGGCAACAACGGCGCAAACAAGCCCGAGGACGACGATCCGTTCGGCTATCTGTACGAGGACGGACAGGCGGCGGGTGCCCAGCCGCCGCGGCAGGGCGGCTACGGCTACCCGGGACCGGCGGCCCCGCAGCCGGGTGTGCCCCGGACCTCGTACAACCAGGTGCGCACCGTCGGCGAGCGCCAGTACGGCCAGCAGGTGCCGCAGCAGCAGGTGTACGGCCAGCCGAACGCGCAGTACGCCGCCCCCGAGACGTACCCCGGCGCCTCCACCGCGCAGGTTCCGCAGCAGGGCGGCCGCGGCCGGTCCGGCGGCTCCAGTGGCGGGCCGAACACCAAGGGCCTGCTGATCGCCGCGGTCGCGGTGGTGCTGGTGGTGCTCATCGGGATCGGAGCCGCGCTGCTCACCGGTGACCCGGACAAGGACAAGAAGAAGGACGAGGCCACTTCCTCGGCGGGCCCCGGCAGCCAGGTCGATGAGTCCCCGAAGCCCCAGCAGTCGCCGAGCTCCGAGGCCCCGGTCGAGCTCCCCGAGCAGGACGCGGCGACGCTGAAGCTCGGCGGCACGGCCCAGCTGGACAACACGGTCAAGGGTGCCGAGAGCTCCAACGGCCAGTACATCAACCTCAACGAGGTCGGCAGGTCCGCGACCTGGTCGGTCGAGGTGCCGAAAGCCGGCCCGTACACGCTGTTCGTGACGTACGGAGTGCCGGGCAAGGACGCCAAGACGTCCCTCACCGTCAACTCCGAGGCCCCCCGCGGCATCAACATGAAGAACTACGCGAACGCCCCCGAGGGTGATCTGGAGAAGGGCTGGACGAACACGTTCGCCTACGTCAATCTCAACAAGGGTGCGAACACCCTGATGATCTCCTGCAACGAGGGCGACCAGTGCGACGCCAATCTGGACCAGCTGTCGCTGAAGGCCGGTCACGTGAAGCGCTGAGTGTGTGACGAGAACGGTCCGGCCCCCATCGCCCGAGCGAGGCGATGGGGGCCGGACCGTTTTTCGACTGCGTGTCGCCCGGCCGGTCAGCCCATCAGGGCCAGGAAGCCGGCCACCGTCGCGGCCATCGCCTCGCGCCCCGGGGCGATGTACTTCCGCGGGTCGACACCCGTGGTGTTCTCGGCCAGGTACGCCCGTACCGCACCGGTGAACGCGGTGTTCAGCGCCGTGCCCACGTTGATCTTGACCATGCCGGAGGCGGCGACGGCCCGGCGGATCTCCTCGTCCGGGACGCCGCTGGAGCCGTGCAGCACCAGCGGGACCGGGACGGCGTCGCGGAGCCGGCCGATCAGCTCGTGGTCCAGGGCGGCGGTGCGCTCGGTCATGGCGTGCGAGGAGCCGACCGCGACGGCCAGGGCGTCCACCCCGGTGTCGCGGACGTACGCGGCGGCCTCGGCCGGTTCGGTACGGACGCCGGGGGCGTGGGCGTCGAGCGGGGCCTCGCCCTCCTTGCCACCGACCTTGCCGAGCTCGGCCTCGATCCAGATGCCGTGCTCGTGGCCCCAGGCCACCGCGGCGGCCGTGGCCCGCACGTTCTCCTCGTACGGCAGCTTGGAGGCGTCGAACATGACGGAGCCGAAGCCCTCCGTGTGTGCCTGGTGCAGCAGCTCCACGGACTCGACGTGGTCGAGGTGGAGGGCGAGCGGAGCGCCGGAGGTGCGGGCGACGGCGGCGGCCGCGGCGGCGATCGCGGAGAGCCGTCCGCCGTGGAACTTCACGGCGTTCTCGGAGATCTGGAGGATGGCGGGGGCGCCGGCGCGCTCCGCGCCGGCCGCGATGGCCTCCGCGTGCTCCAGCGTGATGACATTGAAGGCGGCGATCCCGCGTCCCTCGGCCTGGGCGGCGGAGACGAGTTCACCGGTGCTGACGAGCGGCATGCTGACCTCTTGCTACTTCTTTCGAACCAGCGGTCGGGCCGGTTCGGGACGGGCGCGGCCTATCGGGCCGCCGGTGTGTGTTCCTCGACTCCGACGCGCGGCAGCAGTTCCTCGTAGGCCGCGCGGTCGAAATCACCGGCTGTCGGGGAGAGCACGGTCGCCGTCGACAGTGCCACCGCCCGCCGCAGCCGGTCCGGCCAGCTCAGCCCCTCGACGAGTCCGGAGAGCAGCCCGGCCACCGCGGAGTCGCCCGCGCCGGTCGGATTGCCCAGGACCCTGGCGGGCGGCGCTGCCTGCCAGATTCCGTCGGGGGTGACCGCCAGCATGCCGTCCGGGCCCAACGAGGCGACGACCCCGTGCGCGCCGCGGCGGCGGGCGTCGCGGGTGGCGCGCAGCGGTTCCCGGGAGCCGGTGAGCTGGGCGAGCTCGTCGGCGTTCGGCTTGATCAGGTCGGGGCGGGCGGCGATGCCGCGTCGCAGCGGTTCGCCGCTGGTGTCCAGCAGCACGGGGACACCGGCGGCGCGGGCCGCACGCACCAGTTCGGCGTAGGCGCCGACGTGGATGCCGGGCGGCAGGCTGCCGCAGAGCGCGACGGCGTCGGCCCCGGCGAGGAGCTCCTCGTACCGACCGAGGAGGGCGGTCCACTCGTCGGCGGTGACGAGCGGTCCGGGTTCGTTGAGCTGGGTGGTGTCGCCGGTGGCCCGGTCCACGACGGCGATGGTGCGGCGGGTGTTCCCGGCGACGGTGACGAGAGCGTCGGTGATCGGTGCGGGGGCGATGGATGCGGGGGTGGTCGGCACGGGGGTGGTGCCGGGGGCTTCAGGCCCGGGGGCTCCGGGGCCGGGTGCGTCCGTGGCGGGCAGGCCGGCCAGCAGTTCGCGGAGCACCGCCCCGGTGGAGCCTCCGGCGAAGCCGGTGACCACCGTCGCGTGGCCGAGTGCGGAGAGCACCCGGGCCACGTTCAGTCCCTTGCCGCCGGGTCGCTCGGACATCTCGCTGACGCGGTGACTGGCGTGCGGGACGAGTTCCGGGACGCCGTACGTCAGGTCGAGTGCCGTATTCAGTGTGACCGTGAGGATCACCGCGGCCGCTCCCTCGATCCCTGCTCCGAAGCGCGAGACCTTGGATGGAATGCGCTTTCTCCAGCTGTTTTCCAGGCGATCATGCCAAAGAGGTGGCGGTCGGCCCAGAGCTGTGGACCAACCGCCGTCTCTTCGTTACTTATTCGACCGGTCGTCAATATTGGGACGGATCAGCCGATTTGAGGCTCCTTGATCCATTCGCCCTTGCGCATGACGCCCTTGAGCCCGAAGTCCGCGTCCAGGACCACCAGGTCGGCGTCCTTGCCCGGTTCCAGCGAGCCGACCTTGTCGTACACGCCGAGCAGCCGGGCCGGGTTGGCGGAGATGGACTGCACGACGTCACCGACCGGGATCCGGTCGATGGTCACGGCCCGGTGGAAGGCGGTGTCCAGCGTGAGCGTGGAGCCGGCGATCGATCCGCCCTCGACCAGCCGTGCGACGCCGTCCTCGACCTCGACCGCGAGCGGGCCCAGCTGGTAGAGGCCGTCGCCGAAGCCGGCCGCGTCCATGGCGTCGGTGATCAGCGCGACGCGGTGGGCGCCCGCGTGGTGGTAGGCCAGCTCCAGGGCCGCGGGGTGCAGGTGGGTGCCGTCGTTGATCAGCTCGACGGTGATCCGCTCGTCCTCCAGCAGCGCCGCGATCGGGCCTGGCTCGCGGTGGGCGAGCGGCGGCATCGCGTTGAAGAGGTGCGTGGCGACGGTGGCGCCCGCGTCGATCGCCTCGACGGTCTGCTCGTACGTGGCGTCGGTGTGTCCGATCGCGGCGATGACGCCGTGCTCGGCGAGCAGCCGCACCGAGTCGATGCCGCCCGGCAGTTCGGTGGCGAGCGTGAACATCTTCGCGGTGCCGCGCGCCGCGTCCATCAGCTTGCGGACCTCGGCCGGGTCCGGGTCGCGCAGCAGCTCCTCGCTGTGCGCGCCCTTGCGGCACGGCGAGATGAACGGTCCCTCGAAGTGGATGCCGGCCAGGTCGCCCTGCTCCACCAGCTCGGACAGGACGCCTGCCCGGTGGGCGAGGAAGTCCATCTCGCCGGTGACCGTGGAGGCGACCAGCGTGGTGGTGCCGTGCTCGCGGTGGGTCCGGATGCCGGTGAGGACCTCGTCCACGGTGCCTGAGGTGAAGGACGCGCCGCCACCGCCGTGGTTGTGCATGTCGACGAAGCCGGGGACCACCCAGTGGCCGCTCAGGTCGAGGGTCCGGGCGTCCTCGGTCGCGCTGCCCGCGATCCGGGTGCCTTCGACGATCACCCGGCCGTTCTCGACCGTCCCGGTGGGGAGCACCACCCGGGCGCCTGCGAGAACTGTGCTGTCTGCGCGTCCGGCCATCAGGCGGATACCTCCGTGGAGAGAAGATCCCAGGCGAGCAGCCCTGCGCCCAGGCATCCGGCGGTGTCCCCGAGGGCCGCCGGGACGATGTGGGGCAGCTTCTGGAACGTGACGCGTTCCTCGACGGCCGCACGGAGTGGTGTGAACAAGGTTTCCCCTGCCTCGGCGAGACCGCCACCGATGACGAGCGTGCTCGGGTCGAGCAGCGTCAGTGCGGTGACCAGCCCGGCGGCGAGCGCGTCCACGGCGTTCCGCCAGACCTCCAGCGCCGCCGGGTCGCCGGACTCGACGGCCTTCGCGCAGTCCGCCGCGTCCGCCTCGGGGTCGCCGGACGCGGCGGCCCAGGCGCGGCTGACGGCGGAGGCGGAGGCCAGGGTCTCCAGACAGCCGCGCTGTCCGCAGCCGCAGTCCGGCCCGTCCGGCCGGACCACGATGTGCCCGATCTCGCCCGCGTACCCGTGCGCGCCCGCCTCGATCGTGCCCGCGATGCCGATGGCCCCGGCGATGCCGGTGCCCAGCGGTACGAAGAGGAAGCGGTCGGCGCCCTTGCCCGCGCCGATCCGGCCCTCGGCGAGCCCGCCGGAGCGTACGTCGTGGCCGAGCGCGACGGGGACGCCGCCGAGCCGCTCGCCGAGCAACTGCCGCATGGGCACGTCGCGCCAGCCCAGGTTCGCGGCGTAGACGGCGACCCCGTTCTCGGCGTCGACGATGCCGGGCACGACGACGCCGGCCGCGACCGCGCTCTCGCCGAGGTGCTCCTCGCCGTACGCCCGCAGATCGGCGGCGAAGGCGAGGATCGATTCCACGACGGCTTCGGCGCCGCGCTCTCTGCCGGTGGCCCGCCGCGCCTCGTGCAGCAGGGTGCCGTCGGCCCCGACCAGTGCGGCCTTCATTCCGGTGCCGCCCACATCGAGGGCGATGACGTGTTTCACGGGAAACAGTTTCGCCCGAGGAATGAAAAAGGTCTAGTCCACTATCCCGGTTTGTTGCGGATACATACAAAATCGTGGCCAAGATCGCGCGGCAGAAGACCCGGGCCTTTCCGGTCGGTCTCAGGAGGAAAGGATCACGCTGCGTGAGAGGTTGCGCGGCCGGTCGGGGCCGTACCCCTTCGACTCCGCCAGCTCCACCGCGAGCCGCTGCACCCGGATCAGATCCGCTATCGGATCCGCCGTGGCGTGCGCGACCAGCGTGCCGCCCACCCGTGCCACATCCCCGGCCAGCCCCTCCGGCAACCGGCCGAACACCCACGCCACCCGGTGCGGCCCGGTGATCGAGATCGGGCCGTGGCGGTACTCCATCGCCGGGTACGACTCCGTCCAGGCACCCGCCGCCTCGCGCATCTTCAGCCCGGCCTCCTGTGCCAGCCGGTAGGTCCAGCCGCGCCCCAGGAACATCCACTGCTCGGCCGCGACCACCGCCTCGTCCAGCGGCTCCGTCACCGCCAGCTCCGCGTCCACCGCGGCAGCGGCCACCGTCTTCACCCCGGCCGGCAGGGGGCCCGACGCCTCCAGGCAGTTCCCAGGCCGGATACGACCGGGTGCCGGCCCGGTTACGTTGCGAAAGCGATATCGCTCTGGTGTAGACCATCGGCAACGGCCTGGGGGAGGATCGCAACTCGTCCGGAGCGCCCCACGACGGAGTGGCCGGCACGGACGACGCCATGGACGAGGACGGACTGGGCTGTGCAGCTGCGCCACCGGGTACTGATCGCGGCAGTGACCGCGCTGGGCATGACAGCGACGTTGTCGGGTTGCGGCAGCATGGGCGGCGGCCCGGAGGACATCACCCTCGAGCTCGTAGCGGCCGACTACGGCACCGGCCCGGCCAACAGCTCCGAGAAGTACTGGAACAGGCTGGTCAAGGGCTTCGAGGCCACCCACCCCGGCATCAGGGTCGACGTCACCGTCCATTCGTGGAAGAAGGTCGACCGAGAGGTCGCCGCGATGGTGAAGAAGGGGCAGGCCCCCGACATCGCCCAGATCGGCGCGTACGCCGACTACGCCAAGGCCGACAAGCTCTACCGGGCCGACCAGATGCTCTCCATCCGCACCCAGGCCAACTTCCTGCCGTCCCTCGCCGAGGCGGGCAGCGTGGACCGCACCCAGTACGGGCTGCCGTTCGTCGCCAGTACCCGGCTGCTCTTCTACAACAAGCAGCTCTTCGCGCAGGCGGGCCTCGACGCCCCGAAGACCTGGGACGACATACGCGACGACGCGACGGTGCTCAGGCAGCGCGGGGTGGCCTACCCGTACGCGCTGCCGCTCGGCCCGGAGGAACCGCAGGCCGAGACAGCGATGTGGCTGCTCGGCGGGGGCGGCGGCTTCACCGACGACAGCGGCTCGTACGCGATCGACTCGGCCGAGAACATCCGGACTTTCGACTGGCTGAAATCGAACCTGGTCGACAAGGGCCTCGTCGGCCCCGTCGCCCCCGGGAAGCTCGACCGCCAGAAGGCGTTCGACGCGTTCACCGACGGCAAGGTCGGCATGCTGAACGGCCATCCCACGCTGATGCGGGAGGCCGGGCGGAAGGGTGTCTCCGTCGGCATGGTGCCGCTGCCCGGCATCGACGGCCCGAGCAAGAGCTCGCTGGGCGTGGCCGACTGGATCATGGGCTTCAAGCAGAACGGTCACAGGGTGCCGCTGGGCAAGTTCTTCGACTACATGTTCAGCGACAAGAACGTCATCGACTTCGCCGACGAGTACGACCTGCTGCCGGTCACCGACAGCGCCTCCGCGGCGATGGAGACCGACGCCAGGTTCAAGCCGCTGTGGAAGTTCCTGGCCGCGCTGCCGGACTCGCAGTTCTACCCGTTCGGCAAGACGTCCTGGGCCCGGTCCAGGGAGTCGATCAAGGAGAACATCGGCAAGGCGGTCGCACCCGGCGGCAGCCCCGAGAGCGTGCTGGGGAAGATCGCACGCGACTCGGCGGCGGCGGAGCGCACCAAGTAGCGGGTGGCGGCCCTCCGGACGGGCGATATGTTGGCTGATATGACCGCCCCCACGCATGGCCCCGACGACACGGACGGCCTCTCCGACCGGGACCGTGCCGTGCTCGCAGTGGAACGGCAGTCATGGTCCGGCCCCGGAGCGAAGGAGCGGGCGATCCGCGAACAGCTGGGCATCTCGCCCACGCGCTACTACCAACTCCTGAACGCCCTGCTGGACGACCGCCGCGCACTGGAGGAGGACCCGGTCACGGTGAACCGCCTGCGCCGGGTGCGGGACGCGAAACGCGAACGGCGCTGAGGCCGAAGTACGCGGCGGGGTGGCGCTGGGACCGGCGTCCGCTCAGTAAGAGACGGTGATCAGGACGGGCTCCGCGGTGCCGGTGGCACGGAGCGCCTCGACGAAGACCTCCGTGGTCCAGGCCGCCGCGTCCAGGGACCACACAGGCACCCGGCAGCGGAAGGCCAGGGCCCGGCGCATCCCTTCGGTCTGCACCTTCCCGGTCGGTGACCGGGACAGACCCGTGAGGTTCACGGCGGTGCTCTCCGGTTCGACGGTCATCCGGCCGTAGGCGCACGCCAGCGCCTCCTCGCGGACGCGCCCGCCCCGGCCCGGCAGCCCCGCATCGCGGCCCGACACGGTCACGGTGATGTCCCTGGCCGCGCCCGGATCGGCCAGCTCGTACCAATGCGCGGCGTACAGCAGAGCGGCGGCGGGATCCGGCGCCAGATGCACCGGCGCCACGGTGTGCACTCCGGTGACCCGGACATCGCCCACTTGCCGCAGCACATCGCCGAGGACCGTCGCCACCGGCAGCACGGGCAGTCGCTGCCGGTTCAGGCAGGAGGCGACGTCCACCTGGAGCCAGCCGATCTCCCGGACGCGCCCGTCCTGCGTCCAGTCCTCCCCCGCGTCGTTGTGCCCCCACCGGCTTCCGCCGAGCTCCATGCCGGCGCCCAACAGGGTGCTGCTCCACCCGTAGGCCTCGGCCCGGCTCACCGCCAGGCCGAAGACGTCGACGTCTTCGGCTTCCGAGGCGTCCTCGGCCACGGCGGAACCGGAATCCGAGGGGTCCTCGGGTGGGCCGGACGCCGAAGCGCTCTCGGGCGGCGTGAGCCAGGGATGCCGGGTGAGGACTCCGTGCACGCCCATGAGCAGGGTCGCGTCCCGCACCACATCACCCATTGCCTCTCCCTACACACCCGCGCCGCAGTTGAAGGTCATCGTGGCAGTGACGGCCTTCTCCGGGGAGTCGGCCTCGCCGATGACGTCCACGTCGATCAGGCTCCGCCACTGCGTCTTCTTCCGGCCCTCGCACGTCTTACGGGCGTTGGCCCGATGGGTGCTGCTCGCCCTGCCCTTGGTCGGCTTCACCTTCTTCGACCCGCTGGCCACGGACTTCCACTTGCCGTGCCGGTCCTTCGCCTGAAGCCAGATGGTGACCTTGGCCTTCTCGCCGGGCTTCCCTCCCCTCACCCGCACCCACCAGCCGTGTCCGGACGCCGTCGCCGGGGGCGTACTGGAGACGTGGACGTGGTCGCCGTTGGTGTAGAAGAGGCCGGCGTCCGCCGCGTGCCGGGCTTTCGGCCCGGCCGGCCGGGCCTGAGCCGGGGCGGGGGAGAGGGAGGAACCCGCGAGGAGAGCCGCCAGTACCGTGGAAAGGACAAGAGACCTGCGCATCAGGGCCGCTCCCGATCGTGGGGGACTGGTCGCCCTGATCGCTGTCCGCACCCCACGGGCACCACACGCCAGGCCGGTGCCGTTCATTCGTTCGATACCTCATGCTCGCGGGGCGGTCGGCTGTGCCTCGCCCGTCACGCCGCAGGAGAGCCGGCTCCGGGCCCGCCGCTATAGGCTCGCCCCATGGGCAGCAACCCGGAAGCACCCGCACCCGAACCCGCCCCCACACACGCATCCGCGCAGGTGCCCGCACCCGCGTCGAGCGAAACCCCGTCCGAGCTCCCGACCCCCGCCGGCCGACCCGGCCGCGAGGCCCTCGCCGCGATCCTCGCGCGCCCCGACCGCGCCGTCATCGCGCTCGATTTCGACGGCACCCTCGCCGACATCGTCCCGGACCCGGAACAGGCCCGCGCCCACCCCGGCGCCGTCGAGGCCCTCGCCGCGCTCGCCCCGAAAGTGGCCTCCATCGCCGTGATCACCGGCCGCCCGGCCGGCGTCGCGGTCCGCCACGGCGGCTTCGCCGGAGTCCCGGGCCTCGACCACCTCGTCGTCCTCGGCCACTACGGCGCCGAACGCTGGGACGCGGTGTCCGGCACCGTCCACGCCCCCGCCCCGCACCCCGGCATCGCCTCGGTCCGCGCCGAACTGCCCGGCGTGCTCGACCGGTCCGGCTCCTGGCACGGCACGTGGATAGAGGAGAAGGGCCGGGCGATCGCCGTACATACCCGCCGGGCCGCCGACCCGCAGGCCGCGTTCGAGGCGCTGGGCGGCCCGCTCGGCGAACTCGCCGCCCGGCACGGACTGATCGTCGAGCCGGGCCGGCTGGTCCTGGAGCTGCGCCCGCCGGGCATGGACAAGGGCGTGGCGCTCGCCCAGTACGTACGGGAGACGGACGCCGAGTCGGTGCTGTACGCGGGCGACGACCTCGGCGACCTCGCCGCGTACTCGGCGGTGGAGAAGCTCCGCACCGAGGGTCCCGACGGCATCCCCGGCCTGCTGGTGTGCAGCGGCAGCGCGGAGGTGCCCGAACTGGCCGAGCGGGCCGATCTGCTGCTGGCCGGACCGGGCGACGTGGTCGCCTTCCTGGCGACACTGGCCCAGCAGCTCTGAGCGCCCCGACGGATCCGACCGGACCCGGCCGCCCCGGACGCTGTCAGCCCCGCCGCAACGCGTCCAGCTGGTCCAGGAACCACTGCTGCGGCGGCAGCGCGACCGCCGCCGCGGCCAGGCGTTCCGTACGCGCGGCCCGTTCGTCCTCCGCCATGGTCAGCGCCTCGTGCAGCGCCGCCGCCGTAGCGGAGACGTCGTACGGATTCACCACCACCGCGTCGCTGCCCAGCTCCTCGTACGCTCCCGCCTCCCGCGACAGCACCAGCGCGCAGCCGTGGTCGGAGACGACCGGGATCTCCTTGGCGACCAGGTTCATGCCGTCACGGATCGGGTTGACGAGCGCCACGTCGGCCAGCCGGTACGCGGCGAGCGAGCGGGCGAAGTCGTCCTTGACGTGCAGGACCACCGGAGTCCAGCCCTCCGTGCCGTGCACGGCGTTGATGTCGTCGGCGAGCCGCTGCACTTCGGCCGTGTAGTCCCGGTACACCGCCAGGTCCTGCCGCGAGGGGTAGGCGAAAGCGACATGGACGACGCGTTCGTGCCACTCGGGCCGCTCGTCCAGGAGTGCGCGGTACGCGAGCAGGCCGCGCACGATGTTCTTGGACAGTTCCGTGCGGTCCACCCGCACGATCGTCCTCCGGCCGGGGCCGGTCTGCTCGCGCAGCGCCGCCATCCGCTCGTCCACATCCGCCTCGTGGGCGCGGCGGCGCAGGAAGTCCGCGTCCGCGCCGAGCCCGTGCACCCCGATCCTGGTATGCCCGGTGCCGCCCAGGATCTGGGTGCAGCAGCCGATGAACGCGTCCGCCCAGCGCCGGGTCAGGAACGCCGCCCGGTCCGCGCCGAGGATGCCGTGCAGCAACTGCTCGGCGATGTCGTCGGGGAGCAGCCGGAAGTAGTCGACGGGCGCCCACGGGGTGTGCGAGAAGTGGCCGATCCGCAGGTCGGAGCGGAGCGCGCGGAGCATGCCCGGCACCAGCGCCAGGTGGTAGTCCTGCACCAGCACCGCCGCACCCTGCCCCGCCTCCTCGGCGAGCGCTTCGGCGAAGGCCCGGTTGTAGGTCTCGAACGATGCCCACTGCCGCCGGAACTCCGCGTCGAAGACCGGCTCCAGCGGCGTCTGGTACAGCATGTGGTGCACGAACCAGAGCACCGAGTTCGCGATCCCGTTGTACGCGTCGGCGTGCACCCGCGCGTCGATGTCGAGCATCCGTACGCCCTGCTCGGTGACCCCGCGCCGGACCGCCTCCCGGTCCCCGTCACCGAGCGCGGCGCACACCCACAGCTTGTCGTCCACGGCGCTCAGCCCGGAGACGAGACCGCCGCCGCCCCGTTTCGCGTCGAGCGATCCGTCCACGCCCAGGGTGTACGAGACCGGGCCGCGATTGGACGCGACGAGGACCTGGGCATCGGACCGGACGCCGGACCGGGCAGCGGGCTGGGCATCGTGCTCGGAGACCATGTTGCGGAATCTAGCCCGATCACGAACCGCCCAAACGTGCGAAGTCAGACCACATCAGGCCACGTGGCCGGACCACGTGGCCGGACCGCATCAGGCCGCGCGGCGCGAAACGTACTCCTCGATCTCACACATCGGCGGCCGCTCCTCGGTGTCCACGGCATGGGTGCGTGGCACGAAGCCGTTCTCGCCGCGTTCGAACTGGGTGAGCGCCGGGCGGGTCAGGTGGCCGCGGGAGAGCCGCAGCTGCGCGGTCCGGTAGATCGCCGCCGCCATCCGGCCGAGCGCCTGCCCGTCCTGGTGCCGGTGCTTGCGCACCCCCACATCGACCTGGGCCAGCGCGTCCAGCCCCACCGTGTGCAGCGCGTCGACCAGGAGGCCCAGTTCCACGCCGTAGCCGACGGGGAAGGGCAGCCGTTCGAGCAGCGAGCGGCGTACGGCGTATTCACCGCCCAGCGGCTGCACGAAACCGGCCAGTTGCGGCCAGTGCAGATTGAGCAGGGGGCGGGCCACGAGTTCGGTCACCCGGCCGCCCTGCCCCGCCGTGTCACCGAACGGGCGGTCGTACATCGCCTTCACGAACTGCACGTCCGGGTCGGTCAGCAGCGGGCCGACGATGCCGGAGACGAAGTCCGCCGAGAAGTCCTTCAGGTCGGCGTCGATGAAGCAGACGATGTCGCCACCGGTCACCAGGAGCGACCGCCACAGCACCTCGCCCTTGCCGGGCACGGCCGGTATCCGGGGAAGTATCGCGTCGCGGTGCACGACCCGGGCACCGGCCTCCCGGGCCACCTCCGCGGTGGCGTCGATGGACCCGGAATCGATCACCACGAGCTCGTCGACCAGCCGGACCTTCTCCATCAGCTCGCGCCGGATCGTCGCGACGATCTCGCCGACCGTCGCCTCCTCGTTCAGTGCCGGCAGTACGACACTGACGCTCCCGCGGCTCGATTCCCCGGCCCTGGCCCTGGCGGCCAGCAGGCTGTCCAGCGGGCGGTCGGCGGCCGACCAGGAACGCCTGGCCAGCCAGCATTCGACCTCTTCCAGCACGGTCGATACTCCCTGTATGTGATCCATCTCGCGGTTCGGACGACTATCTCAAGAGTCCGGTGCTTCGGTTACAGTCTTGAACAACGCGGACGACCATCGCATGCCGGGGTACGTCCGCCGATAAATGCCCGGATCGAAGATCCGGTGCCACAGCGCTCATCCAGAGGGACTGAGGGAACGGCCCGTTGAAGTCCCGGCAACCCCCCCACCGACCGTGAGGTCCGGTGAGGAAGGTGCCAATTCCGTCTCGTGGCGAAACGCGCCGCGAGGAAGATGAGGAGAAAGGGCCTCGCCACCATGGCTGCGCAGACCGTTGCAGTAAGCACCGATTCTTCCGTCGACGCCGAAGCCGTCAACGCTGAATCCGTCGACCTCGGCCCCGCCTCAGGCCTTTCCTGCCGCGAGTGCGGCGAGCGATTCGAACTCGGCCCCATTTTCGCCTGCGCGTCCTGTTTCGGGCCGCTCGAAGTCGCGTACGACCTGCCGAGCGGCTCTCCCGAGGAGCTGAAGAAGCGCATCGAGGCCGGGCCGGCCAACATCTGGCGCTACGCTCCGCTGCTGCCGGTCCCCGCCGATGTCGCCGAGAAGCCGAACCTGAACCCCGGCTGGACCAAGCTCGTCCAGGCCGACAACCTCGCCCGTGAGCTCGGCGTCGAGCAGGGCAAGCTCTTCGTCAAGGACGACTCCGGCAACCCCACGCACTCCTTCAAGGACCGCGTCGTCGCCCAGGCCATCGAGGCCGCCCGCGCCTTCGGCTTCACCACCCTGTCCTGCTCCTCCACCGGCAACCTCGCCGGTGCCGTCGGCGCCGCCGCCGCCCGGGCCGGCTTCCGCTCCTGCGTGTTCATCCCGCACGACCTGGAGCAGGGCAAGGTCGTCATGGCCGCGGTGTACGGCGGTGAACTGGTCGGCATCGAGGGCAACTACGACGACGTCAACCGCTTCTGCTCCGAGCTCATCGGCGACCCGCTCGGCGAGGGCTGGGGTTTCGTCAACGTCAACCTGCGTCCGTACTACGGCGAGGGCTCCAAGACCCTGGCGTACGAGATCTGCGAGCAGCTGGGCTGGCAGCTCCCGGACCAGCTGGTCATCCCGATCGCGTCCGGCTCGCAGTTCACGAAGATCGACAAGGGCCTCCAGGAGCTGATCAAGCTCGGCCTGGTCGAGGACAAGCCGTACAAGCTCTTCGGCGCCCAGGCCGAGGGCTGCTCGCCGGTCTCGCTCGCGTACAAGGGTGGCCACGACGTCGTCCGGCCGCAGAAGCCGAACACGATCGCCAAGTCCCTCGCCATCGGCAACCCGGCCGACGGCCCGTACGTCCTGGACATCGCCCGCCGCACCGGCGGCGCCGTGGAGGACGTGAACGACGAGCAGGTCGTCGACGCGATCAAGCTGCTGGCGCGCACCGAGGGCATCTTCGCGGAGACGGCGGGCGGCGTGACGGTCGGCGTGACGAAGAAGCTCATCAAGGCCGGTCTGATCGACCCGTCGCTGACCACCGTCGTACTCAACACGGGTGACGGCCTCAAGACCCTCGACGCGGTGGCCGAAACCTCTCAGGCGACCGCGACGATCCGTCCCAGCCTGGACGCGTTCCGCGCCGCCGGCCTCGCCACCAGCTGACCACCCGAGACTCCAGGAAGGGCACCCACCATGAGCGTCAAGGTCCGCATCCCCACCATCCTCCGCACCTACACGGGCGGCCAGGCCGAGGTCCCGGCCGAGGGCTCGACCCTCTCCCAGGTCATCGAGTCCCTGGAGCAGAACCACCCGGGCATCGCCGCCCGCGTCCTGGACGACCAGGGCAAGCTGCGCCGTTTCGTGAACGTGTACGTCAACGACGACGACGTGCGCTTTGAAGGCGGTCTGGAGACGGCCACGCCGGACGGCGCCGGTATCTCGATCATCCCGGCCGTGGCCGGCGGCTGCTGACGCCCCGTCCGACCCCACCGCGTTATCGAATTGCCCCCTCCGCTTCTATCGTGAGGGGGCAATTCTGCATGGTTGAGCGCGGTAGAGTGTGGGAAGTCCCCCGAGTTGCCCGTGCCGCCCGCATATGAGAATGCGCCCGGCCGCGACAAGATGCAGCCAAAGTGTGCGATGTGCTTGCGGCATAAGTCGCCTTTGCCTGGCCCGACTTGCCCAGGAATCTTATGAATTCCTCATATTCGGGCGTTCGGTGCGGCCGAGAATTCTCGTCCGATTGACCTGTTGCAGAGGGCAGTTGGGCAGATACATTCAGCCGCGGTCGACGCGTTCCGGCGCACACACCCTCTCCTGTCGGAGGGTGAGTTCTGACCCGGGTCCGCGAAGTGCGGTCCTGCGCAAGGGCCAGTAATAGGGGAGTTAGGCATGGCTCAGGGCACCGTCAAGTGGTTCAACGCGGAGAAGGGGTACGGCTTCATCGCGGTCGACGGTGGTGCGGATGTTTTCGTCCACTACAGCGCGATCCAGATGGACGGGTACCGCACCCTCGAAGAGGGTCAGCGAGTTGAATTCGAGATCTCGCAGGGCCAGAAGGGGCCGCAGGCAGACATGGTCAAGCTCGCCGTCGGCTGAGTTCGAACGGTCGGCCAACGACACCATTCACGCACTGCACTCACGCGCTGAGGGCCCGTACCCAGGGGGTACGGGCCCTCGGTGCGTCGCGGCCGCCCTGCGCGCGACGGTGCGCCCCCCGCGCACACAAGGCGGCGCACGCCGTCCCGGCCTGCGCCGCCGGACGTTTTCCACAGCCCTCCACACCCCTCCGCGACCCTCCCGGGTTGTCCACATCCCGAGGGGGACGCTTGCACTCGAGGGGGTCGAGTGCTAATCATTGGCGTTAGCACTCTCCAGGTGAGAGTGACAGAACTTGGACCGGGCCGGTGAGGCCCGCGGGCCGGTGGGGCAAGGAACCACCGGCTCACGCAGGCCGTCCGTCGCGGGCGCCACTCGGTCCGGAGAAATCCACCCCTGTCCGGGAGGACCACTTCACATGGCCAAGATCATCGCGTTCGACGAGGAGGCCCGGCGCGGTCTCGAGCGCGGCATGAACCAGCTCGCCGACGCCGTCAAGGTCACCCTTGGCCCCAAGGGTCGCAACGTCGTCCTTGAGAAGAAGTGGGGCGCCCCCACGATCACCAACGATGGTGTTTCCATCGCCAAGGAGATCGAGCTGGAGGACCCGTACGAGAAGATCGGTGCGGAGCTGGTCAAGGAGGTCGCCAAGAAGACGGACGACGTCGCCGGCGACGGTACGACCACCGCCACCGTTCTCGCCCAGGCTCTCGTCCGCGAGGGCCTGCGCAACGTCGCCGCGGGTGCCAACCCGATGGCCCTCAAGCGGGGTATCGAGAAGGCCGTCGAGGCCGTCTCCGCCGCCCTCCTGGAGCAGGCCAAGGACGTGGAGACCAAGGAGCAGATCGCTTCGACGGCCTCCATCTCCGCCGCCGACACCCAGATCGGCGAGCTCATCGCCGAGGCCATGGACAAGGTCGGCAAGGAAGGCGTCATCACCGTCGAGGAGTCCCAGACCTTCGGTCTGGAGCTGGAGCTCACCGAGGGTATGCGCTTCGACAAGGGCTACATCTCGGCGTACTTCGCCACCGACATGGAGCGCATGGAGTCGTCCCTGGACGACCCGTACATCCTGATCGTCAACTCGAAGATCAGCAACGTGAAGGACCTCCTTCCGCTGCTGGAGAAGGTCATGCAGTCCGGCAAGCCGCTGCTGATCATCGCCGAGGACGTCGAGGGCGAGGCCCTGTCGACCCTGGTCGTCAACAAGATCCGTGGCACCTTCAAGTCCGTCGCCGTCAAGGCCCCGGGCTTCGGTGACCGCCGCAAGGCCATGCTCGGCGACATCGCCATCCTCACCGGTGGCACCGTCATCTCCGAGGAGGTCGGCCTCAAGCTGGAGAACGCCGGTCTCGACCTGCTCGGCCGCGCCCGCAAGGTCGTGATCACCAAGGACGAGACGACCATCGTCGACGGCGCCGGTGACAGCGACCAGGTCCAGGGCCGGGTCAACCAGATCCGCGCCGAGATCGAGAACTCCGACTCGGACTACGACCGCGAGAAGCTTCAGGAGCGCCTCGCGAAGCTGGCCGGCGGCGTGGCCGTCATCAAGGCCGGTGCCGCGACCGAGGTCGAGCTCAAGGAGCGCAAGCACCGCATCGAGGACGCGGTGCGCAACGCCAAGGCCGCCGTCGAGGAGGGCATCGTCGCCGGTGGTGGCGTGGCTCTGCTCCAGGCCTCGGCCGTCTTCGAGAAGCTGGAGCTCTCGGGTGACGAGGCGACCGGCGCCAACGCCGTCAAGCTGGCGCTGGAGGCCCCGCTCAAGCAGATCGCCGTCAACGGCGGTCTTGAGGGCGGCGTCGTCGTCGAGAAGGTGCGCAACCTGGCCGTCGGCCACGGTCTGAACGCCGCGACCGGCGAGTACGTCGACATGATCGCCGAGGGCATCCTCGACCCGGCGAAGGTCACGCGCTCCGCCCTGCAGAACGCCGCGTCCATCGCCGCGCTCTTCCTCACCACCGAGGCCGTCATCGCCGACAAGCCGGAGAAGGCCGCCGCGGCCGCCCCGGGCGGCATGCCGGGCGGTGACATGGACTTCTGATCCTGACGGATCGGTAGTTCCTGTACAGCTTTACGGTGTCGGCCCCCTGGACCAGCTGGTCCAGGGGGCCGACGCTTTCGGTGCCGATGATCCGGGGCCGCCGCCCACCGCCCGGGGCCGCCGCCCTACCGGGCGAACACCATTTCCGGGAAGCGTTCCGAGGGCGCGTCCAGCAGATGGTCGTCGTGCCCGCGCAGCCACCGGCCGAAGAACGACGCGACGTACGCCCGGTTCGCGGCCAGGGCGCGGTGCGACGGCACCGTCCCGACCGCCCCGGCGAGCCCGCCCTCCGGCACCGCGCCCTGCCGGGCCAGCCGGGGCAGCAGCACCCCGGCGTCCGTGTACGAGGCATGCAGCGACCCGGTCAGCGTCACATCGGCCTTCCAGCCACGGGTGTTCGGATGTCACCCGGGAGTGTCGACTGGGGTGCGACGCTCACCCACGCGCACGAGGACGCGCCCGTCGACCGCCGGGCCGGGCAACTCAGAGGCCCGACGGCACCCACCTGAGCGGCGTGGCCCTGGACGGGCTCGACCGGCCGTTGCTGCTGATGGGTAGCGAGGGCTCGGGCGACTACCGGCAGCAGCCGTCCTGGGCGGCGTTCTGGGCCGGCTCCCCGGTATGAGGGCTCCCCGGTACGAGGCGGAGCACCGTACGCCGCGCCGCCGTCCCGTCCACGGACCTTCCTACGGCAGGCGGTCGAGCAGCCAGGTGCAGAGTTCCTCCGTCACGAGGGTGTGCCCCTCGTTCCGGGAAGCGAGCTTGAACTCGTCCAGCCCGCCGGTGCCCTCCGGGAGCGAGGAGATGTTCTTGTACAGCTCGTCGTCCGTGTCCAGGTCGGCGACATCGACCGCGCTGACGGACGGTACGAAGCAGTGCGACCGGATACGTACATCGGTCTTGAAGCCGAGGAACGGGTTCAGGGAATTGAAGGCGTCCGCGAGGATGCCGAAGCCCTCCAATGAGCCGCCGGGCGCGCCGTCGATCGACGGGAGCCCCTTCGTACGGACCTCGTTGGTCTTCAGCGTCACCACCCGCAGCTTCGCGACGAGCTCGTCGAGCCCAGGTGCCTGGGTGTAGAGCTTGGTCCCCGCAACCGTCAGGCCCTGGCTCTCCAGGGCCAGTTCGCCCGCCCGGACATCGGTGCCGGTTCCGTCGGCCGTCCCGTTGGCGACACCGATCAGCCGGGGCCTGCGCGGCCATTCGCCGACCGTCTGCATCTCGGCCAGGAACGCGCCGCGCTCGTCGCTCTGGTCAGGAGTGCTGTCCCATTTCTCGATGTGCCGCCACAGCAGCTGGCGGGCGGCCGGGCTGTTGATCTGGTCGGAGAAGCGGCTGTCGAGGTCCTTGATGTAGTGCGCGAACGCCTGGAGCGCGATCGGGATCCAGGCGCCCCGGTGCGGGCTGTCGTACGAGAAGTACAGCGAGGTCTGGTGGTCGATGCCCTGGCTCTCCATCTTGGCCAGCGCGTGCCGGGTGACGAGCCCGCCCACGCTGAACCCGCCGACCGCCAGCGGCGTGTCGCCCAGCCGCTCCGCGATGGCCCGCGCGATCGCGGCCTGCGCGGTACGGGAGTTGTCCAGAATCGACGCACTGCGCTCGTGATAGCCGAGCAGGACGACATCGTGGCCACGGCGGCGCAGCTCGCTGATCAGCGCGTAGTCCCCGAACTCCATGATCTGCCAGGAGAATTCCAGCTCGCTCGGCCCCGTACTGAAGCCGTCGGAGAAGATCACCGGCCGGACGAGTCCGGGGTTCCCCTCGCCGAAGTAGACCCAGGCGGTACCGCCCGGCAGCTCCCACATATCGCTGGGCGGCAACGGAAGGGAGCTGGGCCTCTCGGCGTCCAGGCGGGGGCCGGGGGCCAGCGCGATGGGGGGCCGGTCGTGGAGCCCGGAGACGATCTGCTCATGGGTGGGTTCGGACATGGTTCGTTCCCCTTTGGGCCAGTTGATTACGATGCGCGCCAAGAGGAACACGGAACGTAGCGAGCGGTCGGAGAAGGCGATTCAAACCACCCCCAGGCAGGAGCCGCTTTCGGACACCGGGCGACGGCTCGGCCTCACGGCCTCATGAGTGCGGGGCGCACGGGGCGGCACTGAGCTTGCCGACAGCCCTCAGATCGCTCCCTGTGTAAGCGGTCGCAGTGGTCAGGCCCCTGTTTGGTGTTCCACCACCGGCAGGGGTCGATCTGCGTCACGGAGGATCGCTCCGCATTCGGCACGCCAGAGCGCCACCACTTTCGGTGGCAAGTCGGTCCCAAGATGTCAACTCGTCGCTCGGGGTGGGTGGGCAGTGGCCCACCTCCCATTCCGCCGAAAGAGCGCTCGGACTTCGCGGATTGAGCCCCGGGCGGAACGCCCCTGGTGAGAGGGGGCGCGCGCCCCGCTCCGAATGCGCCGAGCACGCTCCAAATGCGCCGCGGCTGACGGGGTGGACCGAGGGGGCGCGCCGCGGGACAGAGGAGAGGGGCGGCGGGCCCCTGTGATCTTGGGTGCCGGGCCGGTCGAATCGGCCCGCACCGGGCGGATTGGCCCGGAATCCCCCACTCCAGTCGTACGAGGAGTCCCGTGCGTATCCGATCCATCCTGTCGCCCGCGGCGGCCGCCGTCGCGGTCGTGGCGCTCTCCACCCCCGCCCACGCCGTCGACAACGGCTACTACCTGATTCAGAACGCCGAGAGCGGCCAGTGTCTGAACTCCGGCGGAGGCATGTTCGGCGGTGAGCTCGGCGACTGCGGCCGCCGCTCCGGCTGGCACGCGATCAACCTGCCGGGCGGGGCCGTGCAGTTCCGCGAGGCGAACGACGAGAGCCGCTGCCTGGCCCTGTCGCCGCTGAAGATCTACCCGCCCGCCGTGGCCGAGCGCGAGTGCAACACCTCTCCGGACCAGTGGCTGATCCACGGCCCGTCCAACGGCGAGGGCGTCGCCCTGAGCCTCGACGGCGCCCCGAACCTGGGCACGCTCACCCCGCAGGACGACCGCGCGAGGCTGGGCGGCCAGGGCGAGCGCGAATGGGTCCTGGTACCGGTCGGCTAATCCGCCTCATCTTCCGTGGCCGGGCCCGGGGCTTGAGCTCCGGGCCCGGTCGTGTACCTGAAGCTCGTCGCCCACAAGGTCGACGTCTACCGGGGCAGACCTCGCCGCCGGTGACGCCGACCAGTTGTGGGCACCTCACCGCACACCGGACGGCCACTGAGAAGTCAGGCCGATACCGGCGGGGGACGGGTCAGTCGCGGCGGGGGCCGATGACGGTGTTCCCGTCGTGCACGGTGATCGCCAGGGCCGGGCAGATGCCGGCGGCGTCCAGGACCCGTTCGTCCGGCTCGATCCCCTCGGACCGGACACGGGCGCGCTCACCGTCCAGGACGAACACCTCGGGGACCGTCCCGGCGCACATGCCCGAGCCCTGACAGAGCTGGGGGTCGACGCGTACGTTCCAGGCCATGGCGCTCACCACTCCACCGGCATGACGCGCGGGCCGCGCACCAGCATCTCGGACTTCCAGGTCACATCCCCGGCCAGCCGCAGTTCCGGGAAGCGGGCGATGAGGGCGGCCAGCGCCTCCTGGAGTTCGAGCCGGGCGAGCGGGGCGCCCAGGCAGTGGTGGACGCCATGGCCGAATCCGAGGTGCTGGTTGCCCTCGCGGGCGATGTCGAGGACCCCTGGGGCGGTGAACCGCAGTGCGTCGCGGTTGGCGGCGCCGACGGCGACCAGGACCGGGCTGCCCGCCCGTACGAGAGTCCCGCCGACCTCGATGTCCTCGATGGCGTACCGGGGCTGACCGGCTCCGCTGCCCAGGGGGACGAAGCGCAGCAGTTCTTCCACCGCGTTCGGGACGAGCTCGGGTTCGGCCCTGAGCCTGGCCAGCTGGTCCGGGTGGTCGAGCAGGGTGAGGACGAAGTTGGGGATCTGGGACGCGGTGGTCTCGTGCCCCGCGACCAGGATGCCCACGCACAGATCGACGAGTTCGAGCTCGGAGAGCCGGTCCCCGCCGTCGCGTGCCTCGATGAGCGCCGTCATCAGGTCGTCCTGCGGTGCGCGGCGGTGCTGTTCGATCAACCCGGCCATGTAGGCGCGCAGTTCCTCGCGGCTCGCGTCGAACTCCTCGGCGGTGAGGGAACTGGTCGACAGCGCGTCGTCGCTCCACACCCGGAAGCGCGGCCGGTCCTCGGTGGGTACGCCCAGCATCCGGCAGATCACGGCGACCGGCAGCGGCAGCGCGAACAGGTCGACGAGGTCGGCGGGCGGCCCCGCGGTCTCCAGTTCGTCGAGCAGACCGGCGGTCAGCTCCCGGACCTGGGGGCGCAGCTTCTCGACCTGGCGGACGGTGAACGCCTTGGCGACCAGGGAGCGCAGCCGGGTGTGGTCCGGCGGGTCCATGCCGAGGATGCCCCCGTCGCGCTGCCCCTCGGACTGCCGGGGCTCGTCGTGCGAGGCGGCGGCGGCCCGGCTGAAGCGCTGGTCGCCGAGGACGAGCCGGGCGTCGGCGTAGCGGGTGACGAGCCAGGCCGGTTCGCCGTACGGCATCTGGACCCGTAAGAGCCCCGGCCGTTCGCGTACATGCTCGTAGGCCTCGGCCAGCTGGAGCCCTTCGGGGGTGTTGAAGGGGTAGGCGAGGGGTGCGGCATCTGCTGTGGTCACTGCGGCCTCCCGGATGTAAGCAGCTGCTTACAAAGGTAGGAGCGGTCTTCCCGGGCAGTCAACGACGCTTTAAGGCCGTTATCCTGACGGGCCGTTCGAGAGGAAAGCCGCCATGGAGACCGCTTCCGCCCCGCAGCCCGAAGAGCGCCGCAGGGACGCCGCGGCCACCCGCCGCCGCTTGCTGGAGGCGGCCCGGGACCTGTTCGCGGAGCGTGGCTACGAGGGGGCGACGGTCCGGGAGATAGCGGCGCGCGCCGGGGTCAACCAGGCACTGTTGTTCAGGTACTTCGGCTCGAAGCGGGGGCTGCTGACGGAGGTCGTGGCGCTCGGCGGCCTGGAGCAGCTGCGGGCGACGCCGCCGGAGGAGTTGTTCGAGACCGCCCTGCGCTCGATGCTGACCCGGAGCGCGGAGGGGCCGGAGGACCGTTCCCTGGAGGTCTATCTGCGGTCGGTCGGGCGGGGCGACGAGGCGGCCGGAACCCTGCGGGAGCTGGGCGAGGCGTACCAGAGCGCGCTGGCCGGGCTGTCCGGGGCCGAGGACGGTGCGCTGCGTGCGGATCTCGCCATGGCCTGGCTGCTGGGAATCGGCCTGATGCGGACGGTTGTCGCCCGGGAGCCCCTGGCCGGGGCCGATCCGGACGACGTCTGCCGTCTGGTCCTCGGGACGCTCGGCCATCTGTGGGTGGCGGAGCAGGAAGATCGAGGCGAGTAACGCCTGACGCCCGTACGAAGAGCGCCCCGAGCCCGGGGCTCAAGCCCCTTACCGGGCTCGGGGCCCAAGCCCCGTACCCGGCCCGGGGGCTCGGGTCAGCGGTTGTCGCGCTCGAAGACGGCGAAGGCCGCCTCCTGACGCCACTCGGTCGCCGCCTTCGGGTTGTCGGCGAGGTAGCGGGCGCAGCGCGAGCTCGGGCGGTCGGTGCCCGGCCGGTTGCCCTGGCAGGCGGAGACCGGGCGGTAGCCGGACGGGGCGGAGCCGGTGGCCCACAGGCTGCGGCCCTCGCGGAACGCGTACTCCAGCGAGGCGCGGGCCAGGTCCTTCAGCTCGACGTAGCCGAGGCCGTATGTCTTGGCCGCGTACTGGTACTCGTGGCTGATGTCGATCCGGGAGACGCCCGGGTCGTCGGTGGCCAGGACGACCGGGACGCCGTAGCGGCGGTAGGCGTTGAACGGGTGGTCGTCGCCCGCGATGCCGAGGATCTGCTTGTTGCTGGAGAACGGCACCTCGACGGCCACGTTGCGCCGCGCCATCGTGCGGGCCAGCTGCCGCCAGTCGTCCTCATGGACCAGGTCCACGCCGTGGCCGATGCGCTCGGCTCCGGCCACGAGCACCGCTTCACGGATGTGGAAGGTCAGGTCCTCGGGCTTGACCAGGCCGGGGGCCAGCTCACCGGCGTGCAGGGTGAGGTGGGAGTCGGGGTACTGGCCGCGCAGGTACTTCAGCATCCGCATCTGGAGGCTGTAGTTGGCCAGCGCGCTCTCACCGTCCTCCGGCTGTACGAGGTTGACCGCGAGGAACCTCGGGTCGCGCTCGGCCAGTCGCATGCCGACCGCCATCTGCGTGAACACCCGTACCGGGGAGCTGCCCCGGGACACCTGGGAGATCCACCTGACGGGGAGCTTGCAGCCCGGGTCGGGGCGGGGCGTGTCGCAGTGCGCGGCCTCACGGAACTGCGCGTCGGTGTCGTCGGCCTCCTGGACCGCCTCGTCCACCACCCGGTCGAGCTGGCCACCGGCCACGAGCTTGGCGTGGAGGGCGGCCAGGTCGGCGTCGTAGCCCACCTTGTCGGCGAGCGCCCTGCCGGCGTCCGAAGCGGGGGTGACGAGGGTCTCCAGGTAGAACTGGTTCTGCTCGACCACGGTGTTGGCCACGTTCGCGAGCATCTTGCCGCGGGTGTACCAGGTGGCCATGCCGAACTTGCCGAACGTGTCGAAGAAGTGGTCGTGCCCGGACTGGTCGGCCGGGAAGTCCTGCATGGACCAGGCCCGGATGATCCGCTGCCGGAACGCGGCGTCGTGCTGCGCCTCGGCCGCCGGCCTCGTACCCGGCCCGCACGGCGGCGCCACGGCCGTGTCCGTCGCGTCGATGCACAGCCCGGCCTCGCTCGCGAGCTGGATCAGGTACTCGGTGGTGACCGCCCCCGACAGGTGGTTGTGCAGGTCACCGCCCTTGGGCAGGGCCTTGAAGAACGCTGTCAGCTTCTCCGGCCTGCCCTGCAACGAGTCGAGGCGCTCGGAGGTCCTGGCCTCGGCCCGGGTGACGGGGCGGTGCATCGCCTGCGCCGCGGGCCGCGGTGAGGCTTCCTTCGCGGTGGAGGCGGCGGCCGGGATCGCCGGAAGCAGGGTCAGTACGGCGAGCGCGCCGAATCCGGCCGCACGCAGTGACTTGGGACGGTGGGCCGTCCGGAATGTTGAGTTCACCGCCGAATGATTGCGTCAGCCGAGGGCATTCCTCACGCAAACCGCATATATGGCCTGAAACCACCACTCGATCGAGTGGGTGCACCGCTGGGCGGCCGGGTCAGGGCCTGACCACCGGACCGGACGTGGGCCGGATCGGCCGACGGCCTCGGTCGATCCGCCCCGTTTCTCAGGCCTGGACGCCCTTGAGGTCCGCGATGAACGACGTCCACGCGGCGTCCCGGAACACGAGCGTCGGCCCTTTCGGCCACAACCGCTCACGAACAGCGGGATGCCCAGCGCCTCCTGTGAGAGGGCCGCCCCTCTCTTCGGTGGCGGAGCTCCACGCCGAGCAGGGCGCGTGGAGAGGAGGAGGGATCGGGCTTCTTGGGCCCCGGCATGACAACTTCCTGTGGCACACGTGCGGTTGTTGGTTCTGCGCCTCTTCCAGGTTAGCGACGCGTTGGACACGCTGGGTATGCATTGTCATTACTCAGCGTGGAAAGGAATGGCTCATGACGATCAAGGAACGGCGCAGGGCGACGGAGGGCAGAGTGCGGGCAGCGGAGGACGCGGTGGCGCGGTTGAAGGAGGGGTTCTCGGGTGTCGGGATCACGCTGCCGTCGCTGCGGATCGACCCGGTGTCATGTGCGGGGAGCGACGCGGGGACGCCGCTGGTGGACCTCGGACGGTGCAATCTCGACACGGCGCTGATGCTGAGTGTGGTGCTGGAGGCGCAGGGACTGGCCGGTCATGAACGGTGAAGGACCTGAGTCGAGCGCGCCGGAGCCGGGTTCGTTCGCGGTGGACACCCGGGACGGGCGGGTGGGGCGCGTGATGGGGCGCGTCGGACCGTACGTACAGCTGCGGGCGCCGGGCGGTGGGGCGGAGTGGGACTGCCCGCCGGATTCGGTGCGCCCGGCGCCGCTGGGGGAGGTGTTGCGGGCCCGGGTCCGGGAGGTCAACAGGGAGGGGAGGCTGCCGTGAAGGCGTCGTTGCGCCGGGTGGGACCCGGCTTTTGATACACGGAAGGGCGACACCCGGGTCGGGTGCCGCCCTTCGATCGGGGAGACGGGGCCCAGGGGAACGCAGTCAGGAAAATTTCAGGGAGCCCCTGCGAGCGTGCCGTTCCATGACAACCGACACGACGGACACGTACGCACCCGGCGGGCGCACGCGGGCGCGGCAGATGCTCAACAAGGTCCCGGAAGTGACCCTCTACTTCTGGGTGATCAAGGTGCTGTGCACCACAGTGGGCGAGACCGCGGCCGATCTGCTCAACGACAACCTCGGCATGGGGCTGATCAACACCTCGTACCTGATGGGTGCCCTGCTGGTCGTCACCCTGGTCTTCCAGTTCCGGGCGCGTTCCTACGTGCGCGCATCGCCTGGCAGACATCGCGCCCGTCGGAGTCCGGCAGCCCCACATCGAGCACGACCGCGTGCACCGACGTGTCGACGGCCTTCAGCGCGGTGGCGCCGTCGGCGGCGGTCACGACGTCGAAGCCCTCGTCACGCAGGCCACGGGCCAGGACATCGCGCAGGCCGTGGTCGTCCTCGACGACAAGAACGCGTGCTGCGGTCACTGGGTCAGTATTACCCGGCCGGAAAAACCGGTACAGAGAACCGGCGGCGGGGCGGTGGCCCGCGGCGGGCGGAGGGTCGCTGCCTTTCTCACACGATCGTGGGACGCTGATGGAAGCGGCGAACTGCCGCGGAACCGTCGATCTACGCTCCTCTGACAGGCCACGGGAGAAGGGACTCGCGATGACTGCCGCGATGGTCGAGAACGACCGGACCTCTGAGGGCCGCCCGTGGGATTACCTGCTGCAGACGTGGCGTGAACTGGACGTGCCCGAGGGGTGGCGCGCCGAGATCGACGAAGGGCAGATCGTCTTGGTACCTCCGCCTCATGCGCATCACAACGGCATCGCCGAAATGGTGCAGCATCGCCTGTATCGGGCACTCCCTGAAAAGCTGGGCATCTACCAGACTCTCGGCGTCCACGTCGTGCCCCTCGACAGGCTCTACGTGCCCGATCTGGTCATCATGGAGCGCGAACTGATCATGGCCGCCGACTCGGAGGCCAGTGACCCGATGGACGCGGCGGACGCGCTGCTCATCGTAGAGATCACGTCGAAGGGCAATGCCCGGGACGACCGGACGAAGAAGTACCGCGCCTATGCGCGGGCGGGCGTGCCGATGTATCTGCTCATCGACCGGTTCGACACGCGTGGGGCGATGGTCACGCTGTTCACGCAGCCCAATGAGGACGGGACGTACAAGCACTCCGACCCGGTGCCGTTCGGGAAGCCGCTCACCCTGCCCGAGCCGTTCGGTACGACGCTGCTCACGGATGAGTTCCCGGTCTGAGCGGCCTGATCGGTCTGAGTGGACCAAGCGGATACGGATGAGGGCGACACCCGCGTCGGGTGCCGCCCTCGGTCATGTCCGGGTGCCCGGGGTCAGACTCCGGCCGGTTCCTTCGACGCAGGGGACGCAGGGGACGCCGGGGCGCCCGTTGCGGTGGCCGTGGACCCGGCGGGTTCCTGTGAGACGTTGAACTCCGCCAGCAGGTCCTTGCTGAAGCCGAAGAAGTACGTCGCGAGGAACCCGGCGAGGTAGCCGACGAGCAGGCCGCCCCCGTAGATCGCGGCCGTGGTGCCCAGGCCGTGGTTGCCGTCGAGCAGGGGGAACAGGGCCCAGCCGGACGGGCCGATGGCCGTGGAGCCGACCTTGTCGCCGAGCTGGTTGAACAGGCCGATGAAGCCGCCGCCGAACGCGCCGCCCACGCACGCCGTGATGAACGGGCGGCCGAGCGGGAGGCTGACGCCGTAGATCAAGGGCTCGCCGACGCCCAGCAGACCGGCCGGGAGGGCGGACTTGATGGTGCGGCGGATCGACTCGTTGCGCGGGAGGCGGAAGTAGACCGCCGCGGCCGCGCCGACCTGGCCGGCGCCCGCCATCGCGAGGATCGGGAGCAGCACGGTGTAGCCCTGCTGCTCGATCAGGGTGGTGTGGATCGGGATGAGCGCCTGGTGCAGGCCCAGCATCACCAGGGGCAGGAAGAGACCGCCGAGCACGAAGCCCGCGCCCGCACCGCCGTTGGAGAGCAGCCAGTCGGCGAACGTACCGATGGCGGTGGAGACCTCGCCGGCCACGTACATCAGGCCGAAGATCGTCACCAGGCCGGAGACCAGGACCGTGAGGGTCGGGGTGACCAGCACGTCCAGTGCCTCGGGCACCCAGCGGCGGCACCACTTCTCCACGTACACCGCGAGCACCGCCGCCCCGAGTGCGCCCAGCACACCGCCCTGCCCGGGGGAGAGCTTCTGGCCGAACGCCTCGATGTTCGCGACGCCCGGGAAGACGATGATCGCGGCGACCGCACCGCCCAGGATCGCCGTACCGCCGAACTCCTTCGCCGTGTTGTAGCCGACGAAGACGGCGATCAGCGCCATGAAACCGGACGCCATCGCGGCGAGGGCGGGGGTGACCGAGGTCAGCCAGCCCAGGTTCACCAGCAGGCCGTTGAGGCCGGCGATGATGCCGCAGCCGATGAGAGCCGGGATCAGCGGGACGAAGATGTTCGCGATCCGGCGCAGGAACAGCTTGAACGGGGTGGCGTTCTTCGCCTTCCGGGCCGCCTTCATCGCGGCACCATGGGCGGCCAGCTCGTCCGCGGAGGCGGACGCGGAGGCGGATGCCGAGGGTGCGGCTCCGCCCGGCTCAGGGGCTGCTGCCCGGCCCTTTGCGCCCTCCTCAACCAGTCGCTCGAACTCCGGCGTGACCCGGGCGACGGTCCCCGGGCCGAGGACGATCTGGTACGTGTCGTCCTCGACCACCCCCATGACGGCGGGGACCGCCTTCAGGGCCTCGTCGTCGACGAGGGAGCGGTCGTGCAGACCCAGCCGGAGCCGGGTCATGCAGTGGGCGACGGTGCTGACGTTCGCGGCGCCACCGACGAGCGGAAGGATCGCGGCGGCGGTGGCGCGGCTCTTGTCTTCTGTTGCCATGGTGCGTGGTGCCTTGCTGTGCGGGGGTGCGGGGATGGAGCCGGTGGTTCAGGTGGTGCGGGGGGCGGCGGCGAGGGCGGCGCGGAGATGGCCGCCGGACGCGGTCAGGAGGTCGGCGGCGGTGGGGCCGTCGACCTGGCCGAGGATGGTGAGGATGGCGTTCTTCACCTCGCCGTCGGTCGCGGCGAGGGCGGCCTCGATCTCCTCGTCGGACGCTCCGGTGGCGAGCGAGACGATCCGGCGGGAGCGGGCGCGCAGCTTCTCGTTGGAGGCGCGGACGTCGACCATCAGGTTTCCGTACGTCTTGCCGAGGCGGATCATCGTGATCGTCGAGAGCATGTTGAGGACGAGCTTCTGGGCCGTGCCCGCCTTGAGCCGGGTGGAGCCGGTGAGCAGCTCCGGGCCGACGACGACCTCGATGGCGTGCTCCGCCGCGGCACCCAGCGCGGAGTCCGCGTTGCAGGAGAGGCCGATGGTCAGTGCGCCCTTGCCGCGGGCGTGCTCGACGGCCCCGATCGCGTACGGCGTGCGGCCGGAGGCGGAGATGCCGACCACGGTGTCGTCGGCGGTGAGATCCAGGGCATCGAGGTCGGCGGCGGCCAGCTCCTTGCTGTCCTCGGCGCCCTCGACGGCCTTGACCATGGCGGTCGGGCCGCCCGCGATCAGGCCGATGACCTCGGAGGGGTCGGTGTTGAAGGTGGGCGGGCACTCGCTGGCGTCGAGCACGCCGAGCCGGCCGGCGGTGCCCGCGCCCGCGTAGATCAGCCGGCCGCCGCGCGCCATGCGCTCCGCCGTGCCGTCGATGGCGGCGGCTATCTCGGGCAGCCGGGCGCCGACGGCGGCCGGGACGGACTGGTCCTCGCCGTTCATGATGCGGGCGATCTCAAGTGTGCCGAGCCGGTCGATCTCGGCGAGCTCGGGTCGGAACGCCTCGGTGGTGAGCGTCGCGAGCTGGGCGCGCAGCTCCCCGTAGCCGTCGGAGGCGGTGGGGTCGGCGTCGGTGGTGGAGGTCATGGAGGGCGGCTCTGCTTTCTCGGTCTCGTGCGGTTCAGCGGGTGCGGGGGGTTCGCGGACCGGCGGGCCGGTCAGCGGGTGCGGAGGGATCGCGGATCGGCGGGGCCGGTCAGCGCGGGCGTGGGGTGTGGCGGTGGGCCAGGGCTTCGTAGGAGGCGGCGAGGGCCGGTGCGGCCGTCTCGTACGTACGTTGCGCGACGCCTATGAACAGGCAGTCGACGACGAGGAGCTGGCTCGTACGGCTCGACATGGCGGCGGGCCGCAGCTCGCTCTCCCGGGCGGTGGACGTGGTCAGGACGTGGTCGGCGTACTGCGTGACCGGGCCGTCGGGGCGGCCGGTGATCGCGACCGTCGTCGCGCCCCGGTCGAAGGCGACCCGCAGCGGCTCGATCACGTCGACCGTGGAGCCGGAGTGCGTGATCGCGATGGCGACGTCGCCGGAGCGCAGCTGCACGGCGTTGGTCACCGCGAGGTGCGGGTCCGTGTGGGAGTGCGCGATCAGGCCGATGCGGGCCAGCTTCTGCGCGAGGTCCTGGCCGACGAGGGAGGAGGCGCCCACGCCGTAGATGTCGATGCGCCGGGCGGTGGCGGCGGCGGCCACGGCGGCACCGAGCTGGACGGTGTCGAGCCCGGCGGCCGTGTCGGCGAGGGTCTGCTGCTCGTCGTAGGCCAGCTTGGCCACCACGTCGGCGATCGGGTCGTCGACCGCTATGTCGGCCGTGACGGAAGGGGCCCGGCCGGACTGCTGGTGCGCGGCGAGCCCGGCGAGGGCGAGGCGCAGATCGCGATAGCCGGGGTAGCCGAGCAGGCGGGCCGTGCGGACCACGGTCGCCTCGCTGGTGCCGGTGAGCTCGGCGAGACCGGTGACCGTGAGGGCTGCGCAGCCGGCCGGATCACCGGCGACGGCCTCGGCGACGCGCTGCATGGAACGGGTCATGGACGGCGCGAGCGTGCGGACCTTGGCCGCGAGGGCCGCCGGGGCGGGCGGGGAGTCGGCGTTGAAACTTTCCTTCAGGTCATGGGTCACATTTGAAAGGTATTTTCAACCGGGTTGGCCGTCAACCCCCCCCTCGTCCCGTCTTCACCGGTCCGCGGCCACCCCCTCCGACAGCGCGGAAACGGTGCCGACGGGCGGGCGAGGCGAGTTCGCGGGCAGGTGACAATGGGCCCATGGAGATGAACCCCTTGGAACAGGCGCTGCATACGGCCCGTGCGCTGGTCATGGCCGATCTCGCCGCAGGTGACGTCGCCGAGGCCGGGATCGTCTCGCTGGTCGAGGACGCGGTGACGCACCGCCGCTGGTGGGTCGAGCAGTGGCCCGACGGTGCCGCGTTCGTGGTGGGCCTCGTCGCCCAGGACGTGCAGGACGCGCTGCTCGAACGGTACGGCCGGTGGCCGCTCTGCCCGGTCTGTGACGCGGGCGACCCGCACGCGCTCGACGTCGAACCCGAACTGGGTCCGGACCCGCACTGGGTGTGCACCAAGGCCGCGGTGGCGGTGGCGCCGGTCGGTTCGCTGAGCGGGATACTGCGGCGGTGACCGTCTACATCGACCCGCCCGAGTGGCCGGGGCACGGGCGGCTCTGGTCGCACCTGGTCAGCGATGTCTCCTTCGAGGAGCTGCACGCCTTCGCGGCGTCCATCGGCTGCCCACCGCGCGCCTTCGAGCGGGACCACTACGACGTACCGGAGACGCGGTACGAGGACGCGGTGCGGGCCGGGGCCCGGGAGATCGGCTCGAAGGAGCTCGTCCGCCGGATCACGCAGGCGGGGCTGCGGCGGCCCAAGGGGCGACCCGCACCGAGGCTTCCCGTGCAGGAAGGCCCCGTGCGGGAAAGCCCCGTGCAGGGGCGTCCCGCACAGGGCTGAGGCCGCTCAGGCGGTCGTCGAGGACGCGCACTCCTGAGGCGCGTCCTGCGGCGCGGCGGCCGGGGCGCCCGCCACCAGCCGGGACGACGAGGCGCGGCTGCGCTGCAGCCGCAGCGAGAACACCACGGCCACCAGCGCCAGTACCGTCATCGCCGCCCCGGCCCAGGCGGTCGCCGTGAAACCGAAGTCCGCGTCGATCACCGTGCCGCCCAGCCAGGGGCCGCCGGTGTTGCCCAGGTTGAACGCGGCCGTGGTCGTCGCACCGGCCAGCGTCGGGGCGGCGCCCGCCACGTTGAACATCCGGGCGTTCAGCGCCGGGGCCGTGTAGAACGCCGACAGGCCCAGCAGGAACGAGAGCCCGACCGCCGCGACCTGGTTCGACGCGAACAGGGCCAGCGCGGCCAGGAAGACCGTCGAGGCCGCGATACCGCTCATCAGCACCCCGAAGAGATGCGCGTCCGCGATCCGGCCGCCGATCGTCGTACCGACCAGCGCCCCGATCCCGAACAGCGCCAGCACGGTCGGCACCCAGCCCGAGTCCAGCCCGGCGACATCCGTCAGCAGCGGCGCCAGATAGCTGAACGCGCAGAACACCCCGCCCGCGGCGAGCGCCGTGATCACGATCGACAGCCACACCTGACGGTCCCGGTAGATGCTCATCTCCTGCTTCAGCCGGGGCTTCTGCTCCGGCAGCGGGATGCGCGGGATCAGCGTCGTCACTCCGACCAGCGCCACGGCGGACGCCGCGCCCACGGCCCAGAACGCCGACCGCCAGCCGAAGTTCTCACCGAGGAACGCGCCCAGCGGCACACCCAGCACATTGGCGACGGACAGACCGCCGATCATCACGGCCATCGCACGGGCCCGAGAGTTCACCGGCACCATCGCGATGGCGACGGCCGCCCCCACCGCCCAGAACCCGGCGCAGGCGAACGCGCTCACCACCCGCGACGCGAAGAGCACCTCGTACGTCGGGGCCAGCGCGCCCGCGACCTGACCGAGGCCGAAGACCGAGATCAGGGCGATCAGCGTGGTGCGGCGCGGCAGCCGGAGCGTGGCCACGGCGAGCAGCGGGGCGCCGATCACCATGCCGATCGCGAACGCGGATATGAGGAGTCCGGCACGGGGTATCGACACGTTCATGTCGTCGGCGATGGGCGGCAGCAGCCCGGAGAGCATGAATTCGCTGGTTCCCAGGGCGAAGACCGAGAGACCCAGGATGTACACGGCCAGGGGCATGCGGGAGCGGCGAGCGGCAGAGTCGGGCATGACAGCTGCCAACAGCGGCCGCGTCCCCGGCATTCCCCGGCGAGCCGGGGATCAGTGGCCGAGCAGCTCCGATTCGGTCATCAGGTTCTGCCGGGCCCGCGGCTCCCAGTGCTCCGCCCCGTACGGCGTACGGAACAGCCGCGGCAGCCCGAGCAGCTGGCGCAGCACCGTCGCCCGCCCCTCCTGGAACGCGTCGTCCGGCACGAAGCCGTACTCCTCGCGCACCTGCGCCGCGTAAGCCGCGTACTGGCCCGGGGGCGCCGCGAGAATGGCCAGATCCGCGTCGCAGAGCACCTCGCCGTCGCTGTCGCCGTCCGCCGGGTCGTGGGTGACGGTGAGCCGTACGAGCCGGGCCACCTCCGCCGTGACGCCGTCCGGCACCCCGGCCTCCGGGAGGGCGCGCTCGGCCAGCGCGGCGCTGCGCTCCTCGTTCTCGGACCGGTCGGGCCGGTACACCGCGTCGTGGAACCAGGCGGCGAGGCGTACCGCGTCCGGGTCGGCCGCGTACCCGGCGAGCGTGTCGACGTGATCGAGCACCGCGACCAGGTGCGCGGTGGTGTGGTACCGCCGCTGCGGCTCGGCCCAGCGTGCCAGGAGGTTGTCGGCGTACGGCAGCGGGTCGGGGCCGGGGGCGCCGGCCCGCGCACCGACGAGCGCCGTCCGCCAGCGCTCGCGGAGGGAGTCGTCGCGCCCCGCGCCGGGGGCACTGTTCGCACGCGAGCTGTCGGTCATGGCACCGACCCTAAGGGCTCGCCCCGCGCTACGTCTTGAGTGCGGCGGCGACGGGACGGTGGTCGCTGCCGGTGGCGGGCAGGGTCCAGGCGTCGGTGGGGGTGAGGCCCCGGACGAGGATGTGGTCGACCCGGGCGATCGGGAAGGCCGCGGGCCAGCTGAAGCCGAAGCCGCTGCCCGCCTCGTCCTCGACCGAGGTCAGCCGGGACATCAACGGGGCGAGGCGGCGGTCGGTGGTGGCGCCGTTGAGGTCGCCCAGCAGGAGGACCTTCTGCTGCCGCTCGTGGTCGAGCATGCGGTCGAGGGCGGTGAGGGCCGCGTCGCGCCGCCCGATCGTGAAGCCGGAGGCGCCGACGCGTACCGAGGGCAGGTGGACCACGTAGACGGCGAGCGGGCCGTCCGGCGACTGGACCCGGGCGCGCAGGGAGCGGCTCCAGCCGGGGTCGATGGTGACGCGGCGGGATTCGGCGAGGGGGTGGCGGCTCCACAGGGCGACGGTGCCGATGTGCACGGAGTGCGGGAGTCGGCGGTCCAGCACCTCGCGGTAGGCGGGCAGGGCGTCGTCGGTGATCTCCTCCAGGGCGACCAGGTCGGGGTCGGCGGCCAGCAGCGTACGGGCGGTCGCTTTGGGGTCGGGATTGGTGGCGCCGACGTTGTGGGTGACCACGGTCAGGTTCGGCTTCGTGTCGCTCTCTCCGCCGAAGAACAGGGGTCCGAACACGCCCATCCACACGGCCCCCAGGAGAAGGGCGGCGATGACGGCCGGTACCGACCTGCGGAGCAGGGCGGCCAGGAGCAGCGCCGGTACGACCAGGCCGGTCCAGGGCAGCAGGGTTTCGAGCAGGCTGCCGATGTTGCCCGGCCGGTTGGGCACGAGCGGGTGGCCGGCCATCAGGAGCGCCGCCCCCGCCGCGACGGCGCTCGTGGTCCAGCCCGTACGGAGCACCGGGCCGCACCGGCGCAGGAGCCGCCCCGGCCGGTCCGGTTCGCGCCCCGGCCGGTCCGGTTCCTGCCGTGCCGGGGCGTGCGGGGGACCGGCCATCGGCTCCGGGCCGGAGAGATCGGTGGGGTCGGAGAATCCGCCTCCGATGTGTACATCCGGATAGGGGTCCTCGCGCAGATCGGCCATGACATGTCCTTCGGAAGCAGGGAGGGGCGCGGCAAGGGCCCACGGGTTTGAAAGGCGCGTCGCCGACCGGTGCAGGTCGCGCCGCCGGTCGCAGCGCCGGTCAGCCGGCGGCGTCGGTCCGCGGCGTCGGGCAGTGGCCACCAGGGCTGGTCAGCAGCTCGAAATGCCACATCTCGTTGTTGTAGACCTGGCACAGGCCGTAGTCGGCGCCGTTGCGGATGAGCCAGTCGTCGGCATCGGTGGGGCCGATGTCGACGGCCTTCCCGGACACGTGGGTCGACTTCTCCGGGGTGTTCACGAACTGCCGCGCCTTCTCCGCGCTCCCGTACTTCTGGATGCCCTCGTCCAGCAGGCGCTGCTGGTGTTCCCTGCTGCGCCATCCCGAGGTGACCCGGAATTCGATGCCGTCCCCGCGGGCGTCCCGGGCCGCCTTCTGCACGGCCTTCAGCAGGTTCTTGTCCAGCCGGTCGATGGCCGGGTACCGGGTGTCGAAGGGCGTGAGGTGACGGTCCTGCGGGAGGTCGCCGCCGTCGGTGCTCTCCGGCGCGACACCCGCCGTCGCCGCGCCGCGCAGCCCCCGGTCCGCCGTCGCGACGGCCCGCGCGGCCGGTTCGCTCCGGGCCGTCATGCCCCATGCCGCCGCGAGCGCCAGCCCCGCGACCGCGCACACCCCCGCCGCCGTCCGGACGGGGAAGCGGCGCGCCGCCGTGGCAGAAGGGCTCGCTGTCGGGTCGTCGTGCATGGTGGCCTCCGGAAATCCCGGTCGGGGCGGGCGGCGGGTGCCGCGGGCCGATGCACCGAGTGAAGAGCGGGCCGTGTTGTGGGACCGTCTCGATTTCCCCATACGTTTTCGATAGGCCCGAAGCGCTACGTTTTCGATGGGCCCGGCCTGATCCACGCGAGAGGTCCGAAGTGAAAAGCAGAGCAGGAGAGGCCGCATGCGGGTGCTGATTGTCGAGGACGAGCTGTATCTCGCCGAGGCGGTGCAGGCGGGTCTGAGGCTCGAAGCCATCGCCTCCGACATCGCCGGGGACGGCGACACCGCCCTGGAGCGCCTGGAGGTGAACGAGTACGACGTCGTCGTGCTCGACCGCGACATCCCAGGGACGCACGGCGACGACGTGTGCCGGGCCATCGTGGAGCGGCGCCTGGGCTGCCGGGTGCTCATGCTGACCGCGGCGGGTCTCCTCGACCAGAAGGTCACCGGGTTCGAGATCGGTGCCGACGACTACCTGACGAAGCCCTTCGACCTGAAGGAGCTGGTCGTACGGCTGCGCTCACTGGCCCGCCGGCCCAAGGACAGCACGCCCCCGGTCATCGAGTGCGCCGGAATCCGGCTGGACCCGTTCCGGCGCGAGGTCTTCCGCGACGGGCGGTACGTGGCGCTCACCCGGAAGCAGTTCGCCGTCCTGGAGGTCCTCATGACCGCGCGCGGCGGCGTCGTCAGCGCGGAGACGCTGCTGGAGCGGGCCTGGGACGAGAACGCCGACCCGTTCACCAACGCCGTCCGCATCACCATCTCCACCCTCCGCAAACGGCTCGGTGAACCCTCCGCCATCCACACCGTGCCGGGCGTCGGCTACCGCCTCGACGGGCCGACCGGGCCCGTACGGTGAACCGCCGCACGGCACCCGGCCAGGAAGCCGGGGACACGGAGCGGGGCGCGGCGCGGACCGCGCGGCCGCGGCGGCTGACCGCCCGGATGAAACTCACCCTGACCTACGCCCTGTTCGTCTTCGGCTCGGGGGCACTCAGCCTGATCGTGGTCTACCTGGCCATGCGCTTCCTGCCCAACTACCCGCTGACCGCGGTGAACCCGCAGGCCGCGGACCTCGCCGCCCGGCCGGACATCCTTCAGGCCCTGTTCGCGGCCGCCGGCGTCACCCTGCTGCTCCTGGCGCTGCTCGGGCTCGGCGGCGGGTGGCTCATCGCGGGCCGTGTCCTGCGCCCCCTCCAGGAGATCACCAGGGCGGCCGGGCGGGCCGCCGACGGCTCCCTGGACCACCGCATCGGACTCACCGGCCCGCGAGACGAGTTCACCGAACTCTCCGACACCTTCGACGACATGCTCGCCCGCCTCCAGCGGTCCTTCGAGGCCCAGCAGCGTTTTGCCGCCAACGCCTCGCACGAGCTGCGCACCCCCCTCGCCGTCAGCCGCACCATGCTCGACGTGGCCGTCGCCGACCCCGACGGCCAGGACTACCGGCAGCTCGTCTCCCGGCTCAGCGAGACCAACCGGCGCGGCATCGAGATCACCGACGCCCTCCTGGAACTCTCCGCGCTCGACCACACCCCGCCCGCCACCCAGCGCCTCGACCTCGCCGACACCGCCCGGCGAGCCGTCGAAGCCGTCCGCGAGGAGGCGGGTGCGCGGGGCGTCACCCTGACCACCGACATCCGCCCGGCTCCGGCAACCGGCAACGACGTCCTGCTGCGCCAGCTCGTCGTGAACCTGCTCCACAACGCCGTACGGCACAACCTGCCCACGGACGGAACGCTCACCCTGACCACCGGCCCCGACCCGGCGCGTCCCGGCCACGCGCTCCTGACCGTCGCCAACGCCGGACCGCTGGTGACCGGCACCGTCGACCGGCTCACCGAACCGTTCCTGCGGGGCGGTGGGCGGCTGGCCCAGCCGGACCCGGCACGGCGCGGCCACGGCCTCGGACTGGCGATCGTCGCCAGCATCGTCCGCGCCCACGACGCGGACCTGGCGCTGATCCCCAACCCCGAGGGGGGCCTCACCGTCCGGGTGTCGCTGCAGGGCCCGCCGCCCGACGACGAGAGCCCGTCCGGCCGTGCTCGGCCGGACGGGCCCTGAGGGGTACGGACCAGGCGTCCTACGCCGCCGCCCTGAACCCCCGCAGCCGCAGCGAGTTGCCGACCACGAAGACCGACGAGAAGGCCATCGCGGCGCCAGCGATCATCGGGTTGAGCAGCCCGGCCGCGGCGAGCGGCAGAGCGGCCACGTTGTAGGCGAAGGCCCAGAACAGGTTCGTACGGATGGTGCCGAGGGTCTTGCGCGACAGCCGGATGGCGTCCGCCGCGGCCCGCAGGTCGCCGCGTACCAGCGTCAGGTCGCCGGCCTCGATCGCGGCGTCCGTGCCGGTCCCCATCGCCAGGCCCAGATCGGCCTGGGCGAGGGCGGCCGCGTCGTTGACCCCGTCGCCGACCATGGCGACCGAACGGCCCTCGGCCTGGAGCTTCTTGACGACGTCGACCTTGTCCTCCGGCATGACCTCCGCGTACACCTCCTCGATCCCGACCTCGGCCGCGACCGCCTCGGCCACCGCCCGGTTGTCGCCGGTCAGCAGGATCGGGGTGAGGCCCAGGGACCGCAGCCGCTCGATGGCCTCCGCGCTGGTGTCCTTCACCGCGTCGGCGACTTCGAGCACCGCCCGCGCCTCGCCGTCCCAGGCCACCGCGATGGCCGTCCGGCCCGCGGCCTCCGCCTCGGCCTTGCGCCGGGCCAGCTCCACGGGGAGGTGGATCTCCCACTCGGCGAGCAGCTGCTCGCGGCCGACGAGGACGGCGTGGCCCTCGACGACGCCCTGGACGCCGAGTCCGGCGATGTTGGCGAAGTCCTCGGGGGTGGG
>NZ_JBIWKI010000049.1:0-39759 GCF_044765565.1 Streptomyces sp. NPDC102437
CCCCACCCCCCCCCCCCCCGCCCCCGGCCCCCCCCCCCCCCCCGGCCGCGCCCCCCCCCCCCCCCCCCCCCTGGGGGCGTTGCCCCCGCACCCCCACTCCTCAATCGCCGGAGGGGCTTGATTTCGCAGGTCAGACGCTGCGGAACGCCAGGACCACGTTGTGTCCGCCGAACCCGAACGAGTTGTTGATCGCGGCGATCGAACCCTCCGGCAGCGGACGCGGCTCGTCACGCACGATGTCCGCCTCCACCGCCTCGTCGAGGTGCTCCACGTTGATCGTCGGCGGAGCCATCCGGTGGTGCAGCGCCAGGACCGTCGCGACGGTCTCGATGCCGCCGGCGCCACCGAGGAGGTGACCGGTCATCGACTTCGTCGCGGAGATCGCGACATGGTCGAGGTCGTCGCCCAGGACCTTGCGCAGCGCCTTCAGCTCCGCGACGTCGCCCTGCGGCGTCGACGTGGCGTGCGCGTTGAGGTGCACGACCTCGGACGGCTTGAGGTCCGTCTGGTCCAGCAGGTTCTGCATCGCGGCGGCGATGCCGCGCCCGGTCGGCTCGGGCTGCGCGATGTGGTGGGCGTCCGCGGACAGACCCTGGCCCAGCACCTCGCAGTAGACCTTGGCGCCACGCTTCGCGGCGTGCTCCGCGGACTCCAGGACGACGACCCCGGCGCCCTCGCCGAGCACGAAGCCGTCACGGCCGGTGTCGTACGGACGTGATGCCTTCTGGGGCTCGTCGTTGTTCTTGGACATCGCCATCATGTTGGCGAACGCGGCGATCGGGAGCGGGTGGATCGCCGCCTCGGTGCCACCGGCGAGGACCACATCGGCACGGCCGGTGCGGATCATCTCGACGGCGTACCCGATCGCCTCGGCGCCCGAGGCGCAGGCGGAGACCGGGGTGTGGACACCGGCCTGGGCGTTGACCTCGAGACCGACGTTGGCCGCCGGGCCGTTGGGCATGAGCATGGGAACGGTGTGCGGGGAGACGCGGCGTACGCCCTTCTCCTTCAGCACGTCGTACTGGTCGAGCAGGGTGATCACGCCACCGATGCCGGAGGCGATGACCGAGCCGAGCCGCTCGGGCTGGATCTTCTCGTCCTCGCCGGCCTTGCCGGTGAAACCGGCGTCCGCCCAGGCCTCACGGGCCGCGATCAGCGCGAACTGCGCCGAGCGGTCCAGCTTGCGGGCGAGCGGGCGGGGCAGGACGTCGCCCGGGTCGACGGCCGCGAGGGCGGCGATCCGGACGGGCAGTTCGGCGAAACGCTCGCCCTCGAGAGGCTTGACGCCGGAACGACCGGCCATCAGACCTTCCCAGGTCGACGCCGAGTCGCCACCCAGCGGAGTGGTTGCGCCGATACCGGTGACGACCACGGTGCGATTGGTCGAGTTCACTGGAAAATCTTCTCCACGTGTAGAGGGTCGTGAATCAGCGGCGCCACCGCCGGGTGGCGACACAGAGCCGGGCCGGATCAGCCCTGGTGCTTGAGGATGTACTCGGCAGCGTCGCCGACGGTCTTGAGGTTCTTGACGTCCTCGTCGGGGATCTTGACGTCGAAGCGCTCCTCGGCGGCGACGACGACCTCGACCATGGACAGCGAGTCGACGTCCAGGTCGTCGGTGAAGGACTTGTCCAGCTGGACGTCCTCGACCGGGATACCGGCGATCTCGTTGACGATCTCGGCGAGACCCTTGACGATCTCTTCCTGAGTGGCGGCCATGTTGGCGCTCCTTCGATGTTTATCTGCAGGTTGGGGCTTGCGGGCCGAAAAGGCCTGGTGTGCCTAGGGGAGGGTAACGACCGTCGCGGCGTAGACGAGACCCGCCCCGAAGCCGATGACGAGCGCGGTGTCGCCGCTCTTCGCCTTTCCGGTCGCCAGGAGCCGCTCCATAGCGAGCGGAATCGAGGCGGCGGAGGTGTTGCCGGTGGTCTCCACGTCGCGGGCGACGGTGACGTTCTCCGGCAGCTTCAGGGTCTTCACCATCGAGTCGATGATCCGCATGTTGGCCTGGTGCGGAATGAAGACGTCCAGGTCTTCCGGGGCGATTCCGGCCGCGTCCAGCGCCTGCTGGGCGACCTTCGCCATCTCGAAGACGGCCCAGCGGAACACCGCCTGGCCCTCCTGGGTGATGGCCGGGAACTTCTCCGGGCGCTCGGCGTGGAACTCGTCCCACGCCACGGTCTGCTTGATGGTCTCGGACTTGTCGCCCTCGGAGCCCCAGACCGTCGGGCCGATGGCCGGCACCTTGGAGGGACCGACGACGACCGCACCGGCGCCGTCACCGAACAGGAAGGCCGTCGCGCGGTCCTCCTTGTCGGTGAGGTCGCTGAGCCGCTCCACGCCGATGACCAGCACGTACTCCGCGGAGCCCTCGACGATCATGCCCTTGGCGAGGGTCAGCCCGTAGCCGAAGCCCGCGCAGCCGGCCGAGATGTCGAAGGCGGCGGGCCTGCCCGCGCCGACCAGGTGGGCGATCTCGGTCGCGATGGCCGGGGTCTGCTTGAAGTGCGAGACGGTGGAGACGATCACGGCGCCGATCTGCTCGGGCGTGATCCCGGCGTCCGCGATGGCCTTGCCGGACGCCTCCACGGACATCGCGGCCACGGTCTCCTCCTCGGAGGCCCAGTGGCGGGTGGCAATGCCGGAGCGCGAACGGATCCACTCGTCGGACGAGTCGATCGTTTCGAGGATCACCTCGTTGGGCACGACGCGGGTCGGGCGGTAGCCACCGACCCCCATGATCCGTGCGTACGGGGCGCCCTTGCTGGGCTTGATCTTCGACATGCTCGGGCTCCTTAGACGCCCGCGTGCTCGGAGATGAGCTCGCGTGCCGCGTCGAGGTCGTCGGGGGTCTTGAGCGCGAGCGTCTTCACGCCGGGCAGCGCGCGCTTGGCGAGGCCCGTGAGGGTGCCGCCGGGGCATGCCTCGATGAGCGCCGTGACGCCCAGCTCCTTGAAGGTCTCCATGCACAGGTCCCAGCGGACCGGGTTGGCCACCTGGCCGACCAGCCGGGAGATGACCTCGTCGCCTGTGGCGACGGCCTTCCCGTCGGCGTTCGAGACATATGTCACGGCCGGGTCGGCGGGCTTCAGCTCCGCGGCGGCCTCGCGCAGCCGGTCGACGGCGGGGGCCATGTGGTGCGTGTGGAAGGCTCCGGCGACCTTGAGGGTCACCACGCGGCGCACGCCCTCGGGCATGTCATCGGTCAGCGCGGCGATCTGCGCGGCGGTGCCGGCGGCGACGATCTGGCCGGCGCCGTTGACGTTCGCCGGGGTCAGCCCGAGCTTCTCCAGGTGCGCGACCGACACGTCGGGGTCGCCGCCCAGCAGCGCCGCCATGCCGGTCTCGGTGACCGCGGCGGCCTCGGCCATGGCGAGCCCCCGGGTACGTACGAGACGCAGCGCGGCCTCGTCGTCGATGACTCCGGCGTAGGCCGCAGCGGTGATCTCGCCAACGCTGTGACCTGCGACGACGTCCGGCGAAACCTTGAGCGCGGCGGCGGAGAGCAGGCCGGCGGCCACCAGCAGCGGCTGCGCCACCGAGGTGTCACGGATGTCGTCCGCGTCGGCCTTGGTGCCGTAGTGGACGAGGTCGAGCCCGATGGCGTCCGACCACTTCGCGATGCGGTCGGTGGCACCGGGGAGGTCGAGCCAGGGAGTCAGGAAGCCGGGCGTCTGAGCGCCTTGGCCGGGAGCGACGAGTACGAGCACCCTCACACTCTCTCTTGTGAACGGTCCCGAACACCCGTGGGGACAGGGACGAAGAACCGTATGGGGAATTGTTGATGTCCGACAAAAGTCTAGGACTGAGGATCTCTCGCGGCCAAGCGCCCCAGAATCAGGGCGATCCGCAGAGTGAATGCAGAGCGGACGTCGGACGGCGACCATCCGGTGACGTCTGTCACACGTCGGAGCCGGTAGCGCACGGTGTTCGGGTGGACGAAGAGCATTCTGGCCGCGCCTTCCAGGCTGCTCGCCTGTTCCAGATAGACACTCAGTGTCTCCAGCAGCGCGGAGCCCGCTTCTTCCAGCGGTCTGTAGATCTCCTCCACCAATTGGTCCCGTGCGGCGGGGTCGCCCGCCATCGCGCGTTCCGGCAGCAGATCGTCGGCGAGCACCGGCCTGGGCGCGTCCTGCCAGGCGCCGCACGCCTTGAGCCCGGCGGCCGCGGCCTGCGCGGACCGGGTGGCCGCCAGCAGGTCCGGCACCACCGGGCCGGCGACGACGGGGCCGGCCGCGTACGGTCCGATCAGCGCCTTCGCGACATGGATCGGGCTGTCGCTGCCGCCCGCGATGACGACCAGGCGGTTGCCGAGCACCCCGGTCAGGACCTGGAGCTTGGCGTGCCGGGCGGCCCGCCTGATCGCCTCCACCGTCAGCTCGCTGTCGCCGTCCGGGGCGGTGCCGAGCACCACGCAGACGTGCTCGGGGGAGTTCCAGCCGAGCGCCGCCGCGCGCGAGACGGCGCCCTCGTCGGCCTCGCCGGACAGCACCGCGTTGACGACGAGCGATTCCAGCCGGGCGTCCCAGGCGCCGCGCGCCTCGGCTGCCTGCGCGTACACCTGGGCGGTCGCGAAGGCGATCTCCCGGGCGTAGACGAGCAGTGCCTCGCGCAGCACCGACTCGTCGCCGGGCGCGGCGACCTCCTCGATCGCGGCCTCCATCACCTCGATCGTCGTCCGCACCATCTCGACGGTCTGCCGCAGGGTGATCGCCCGGGTCAGCTCGCGCGGAGCCGTGCCGAACACATCGGTGGAGATGGCCTGCGGGGTGTCCGGGTGCCGGAACCACTCGGTGAACGCCGCGATACCGGCCTGGGCCACCAGCCCGATCCAGGACCGGTTCTCCGGTGGCATAGCCCGGTACCACGGCAGCGACTCGTCCATGCGGGCGATCGCGTTCGCGGCGAGCCGGCCGGAGGACTGCTCCAGCCGTTTCAGGGTGGCGGCATGCAGGTGGGCGGCGTTCGCAGCGGGCTGCTCAGGATCGGGTCGGGGCACGGAGACAAGATTGCCTTATCGGGCGACGTGCACGGAGGGCCGGGGCGGCCCCGGTGTCGTACCGGCGGGTAGCGGCCGGGAGATCGGGCCGCGCGCCGGCCCGGCTACCGTGGGCGGGTGATTTCCGTACACCGCGCCGAGGACCGCTTCCAGGGCGGGGACCAGGACGCCGGCATCCTGTCCCGGCACGCTTTCTCCTTCGGCGGCTTCTACGACCCGGACAATCTGCGCTTCGGCGCGATCCTGGCGTGCAACTCGGAGCGGCTGGAGAGCGGTGCGGGTTTCGAGGAACACCCGCACAGCCATACGGAGATCGTCACCTGGGTCGTCGAGGGCGAGCTGACCCACCGCGACTCCACCGGCCACGCCACGGTCGTACGGCCCGGCGACCTCCAGCACCTCAGTGCCGCGTCCGGCGTGCGCCACGTCGAACGCAATGACGGCGACACCCCGCTGACGTTCATCCAGATGTGGCTGGCCCCGCTGGAACCGGGCGGCGAACCCTCGTACACGATCGTCCCCGGCATCGCCGACTTTGCCCCGTACGCCCTCCCGGCGGCCGGTGCGCTGCTCCATGTGCGCCGGCCGGGCGCGGGGGAGCGGGTTGCGGTACCGGACGCGGCGCGGGTGTACGTCCATGTGGTGGCCGGCGGCGTACGGCTCGGCGACGAGGAGCTGGAGCCGGGCGACTCGGTGCGGATCACCGGCGAGGAAGGGCTGGAGCTGGTGGCGGAGGGGGCGGCCGAGGTGCTGCTCTGGGAGCTCGGCGCCTGAGGGCGGGCAGGGGTGCGGGCTACGCCTTCGGGGTGCCGGTGAGCCTGTCCAGCTCGCGCATCGCCTCGGAGTGGGCGCTCATCCGGCGGCTCACGCTGCCGCTGGTGTGGAGCGCCACACCGATGATGGACACCGGCAGGGACAGCGCGAGCACGGCCACCGCCTCGGGCCAGTCGCGCTCGTCCGCGCAGTAATCCCCGCGCTGCAAGCCCTGGTTGGCCGTGCCGTACTCGGTGAACAGCCGCGCCTGGCACTGCGCCGGGTACTTGTCGTCGGGCTTCCTGTCCACCTCGTACGGCGTCAGCAGCAGCACTGCGCACCAGACCCACAGCAGCCCGGCGAGGGACAGCAGACCGATGCCCCAGGCCCGTATCCGGGTGGCCCGGTCGCGGAAGTCGAGGTCGTACTCACGTGATCGCATGGCGGACGAATCTAGCAGCGACCCGCAATGCCCCACCGTGCCTCGTCGACCCAGGTCAGCCCGCGTCCCTGTGGCGCCACATCGACCACATCGGCGGCCCGGACCGGAACGTCATCTCCTCGTGCACGGTGAAGCCGTGCCGCTGGTAGAAGGTGAGGTTGCGGCGGTTGCTGGACTCCAGGAAGACCGGCCGCCCGTCCGCGTCCGCCTGCTCCAGCAGCCCGCCTAGCACCCGGGCTCCGCGCCCCGTGCCGCGCGCGTCGGCGTGGGTGCCGATGTACTCGACGTACCAGTGCTCCGGACCGGCCGGATGGCGGTGCTCCATCGTGAACAACCGCCCTGCCGTACGTGGGAGTTGAGTCCTCGCCGCGCGTACGAGCGGCCCCGCGTTGCGCAGCAGGTACGTCACCGGCAGCTTCCACTTCCCGGGTTCCGTCCACACCGCCGCGACGGTGCGCTCCGGATCGGTCCACACCCGGCCGGCCGGGACCTGCTGGGCCAGATGCGCGGTGAACAGTAGCCGCAGCCGCCGGTCACGGTCGCTCGGCATGAGCCAGCTCCAGACGGGATCCTCGGCGTAGGCACTGGCGAGCACGGCGGCGAGGGCGGGGACGTCGGCTGCGGTGGCGCGGACTATGTCTGCCATGGCCGAGGAGAGTAGCGGGTGCCGGGTCGGCCATGTCGCTCTGTCCGGCGGGCCGGTCGTTTCTGCCCTCGGGTACCTGGCCCGCACCAGGGCCTTCGACGTAGGCATGGAGTGGTACACCCTGCACCCCTCCGGAAGGCTTCTGATGCGCGCACGCGACTTCGACCGCACGCATGGCTCCGCTCGCGCGCGTACGCCGGTGAGGCGTCCGGAGACGGAGGAACTCCCCGAGCACCTGCCGCTGGCCCTCCAGAGCAGCCTCGGCAACGCCGCCGTCGTCCAGATGCTCCGCCAGGGCGCCGGCTCCGGCACCGGCGACGGTGCGGGCCCGACGCCGGTCCAGCGTGCCGGTGACTGGAAGAACAACCCGACGAAGAACGCGCTGGCCACGGAGAAGGCGGCCAACCCGGGCAACGCACTCGTGCACACCCTGCACCACATCGTGCCCAAGTCGCTGCTCGAAAAGTTTGCCGGGCTGCTCACCGCGACCCAGCTCACCGACGTCGTGACGGCCCTGGCACCGGTCGCCCCGACGGCGTTCACGAGCAACAGCGCGCAACTCAACGCCGTGTCGAAGGCGTTGAAGAACGTCCCGGCCAACTTCGCGCTCGGCCCCGAACCGGCGGTCAGGAACGACGACCCGGGCAGCAGCGGAGCGGACCTCAACTTCACCGAGGACGGTGCCATCACGCCCCGCTCCGAACAGCTGGAGCGGGTCTACGACTTCATCGAGGCGAAGGTCAGCGCCGGAGCGGCGGTCGCCCAGGCGGACTTGCAGAGCGATTTCATCGATCCGTTGCGGCAGGCCTGCGTCGAGCACAACGCGGTGATCGCCCGTCTCGGCCTCGCCAACGGTGTGGGTCTCGACCCGAACCGGACGGCCTGGTCGGGCGACGCCGCCACGCGGTCCCAGCACCGGACCCACATGATCGAGCCGCTCGTCTGACGAAGACGAAGGGGCCGGGACGACCAGCGGTCGCCCCGGCCCCTTCGCCGTACGGTTCCTGGCGGTGCCGTCAGACGAGCCCGCCCACGAACGCCCGCCAGGCGTCGGCCCCGACGATCAGGACGGGGCCGTCCGGGTTCTTGCTGTCGCGCACGGGCACGGCGCAGGGGAGGCCGTCGATCACTTCGAGGCAGTCGCCGCCGTTGGTGCCGCTGTAGCTGGACTTGCGCCAGGCCGCGCCGCCGGTGACGGTGCATTCGACGCAGTCGCCGCCGGTGTTTCCGCTGTAACTGGACTTACGCCACCGCGCGTTCTTCAGGTCGTGGCCGGTCTCCATAACGCTCCTCCATCACGCGGGTGATCAGCGCCGCGGACTCCTCGACGGAGAGGGCTGCGGCCTGCAAATGAGCGTAACGGAGCGCGGCTTCCCTGACGGTGTCGGGGCTGGCCGTCATATGGCCGGAGATGACGTCCTCGGTGTAGACGATGTCGTGGTCGTCGTCGAAGCGCAGGAAGTTGAACGACCCCGCCAAGCTTGCGTGTTCACCGGCCACGAAGGGCAGCACCTGAACTCGCATCCAGCGGTGATCGGCGAATTCCAACAAGTGGATCAGTTGCCTCCGCATGACCTCGTCGCCACCGATCGGCCGGTGCAGTGCGGCCTCGTCGAGGACGACCCAGGTGAGCGGGGGCCGTTCTCGCTCCAGGATGCGCTGGCGCTCGATCCTGGCTGCCACTTGGCTCTCCAGGTCGTCCGGCATGCCGGTGGCCAGCAGCGCCCGCGCGTACTCCTCCGTCTGCAACAGTCCGTACACCATCTGCGCCTGGTACGTGGAGATGTACGCGGCCTTGGCCTCCATGTCCGCGTACGGCTGGAACCACGTCGGCAGCTGGCTGCGCAGGACCAGGCCGACCAGCCGCGAGAACACGCCGTCCGTGCCGAGCGCCGCGTCCACCCGCTCCGAGAAGTCGCGGGTGGGGATCTTCTTCGTCGTCTCGATCTGGCCGATCAGCGAGCCGGTGCAGAAGATGATGTCGCCGAGCTGGCCCTGCTTGAGGCTGTGCGCCTCGCGCTGGCGACGTAATTCCCAGCCGTAGTAGTCCAGTGGGGAGGCGTTGGGATCGAGCGTCTGGATGTTGGCCACGGCGGGGCACCTCCGGCGTTCAACGCCTCGCGGCGTTCGTTTCCGTACGTAGCCGAGCGTAATCAGTCCGCTGCACGCTGGTGACATGAATCACGTAATTGATCCGCGGGCCGGAGACATGGTGGAGCCGAACTACCATGCCGACTTCGCGATGGGCGAGCACTCGGCCCGGCACCTGCGCCGCATTCTGCGCCTCTACCTCACGGGCTGGGGCCTGCTGGAAGTGGCCGACGCGGCCGAGCTGGCGTTGACCGAGCTGATCGCGAACGTCGTGCGATACGTGCCCGGCCGTCGCTGTCAGACGTTCATCTTCCTGCTCACGGCCGGCGGCGTGCGCGTGGAGGTCGCGGACAGCTGCCCCGACGTCCCGAGGGTGGTGACGGGGGACGAACTCGACGAGGGCGGGCGTGGGTTGGTGCTGGTCGACGCCGTCACCGACAAGTGGGGCGTGGAGCCGCGCCGGGACGGCCGCGGCAAGACCGTGTGGTTCGAGTGCCTGGCCGCCGCCGGCCCGGGATCGGAGCCGGACGCATCACGGTAGGTCTCATCGTGCTCCGAGCCGACCTCGCCGCACGGCGACCCGTCCATGGGCGGTCGTGAAGCCCTGGCGGGACAGGTCTCGTACGGCTCCGTCGGCGGATCGCGCATGCCCGCCAAGGCGGGTGTGCTTTTTCAACGTGACAGATGAGGGTGAGAGTGTCACGTTCGGCGGCCACACCCCACGCACACGGCCACGAACTCGCCGGTCCGAGTCGGGGCGCCGGGCGGCGACAGTGCCGCGCGTCAGCGGGCGGCGGCCAGCTCCGCCAGTACCGCGTCCGTGAACGGGGGCCACGCCTCGACGGCCCACGGGCCGAAGGCCCGGTCGGTGAGCGCGATGCACGCCGCGCCCGCGACCGGGTCGATCCACAGGAAGGTGCCGGACTGCCCGAAGTGGCCGAAGGCCGCGGGCGACGACGAACTGCCCGTCCAGTGCGGCGACTTGGAATCCCGGATCTCGAACCCAAGGCCCCAGTCGTTGGGGTTCTGATGGCCGTAGCCCGGCAGTACGCCCTTCAGGCCGGGGTGTACGACGGTCTGCGCGGCCAGCACCGTACGGGGGTCGAGCAGGCGGGGCGCCTGCACCTCCGCCGCGAACCGGACGAGGTCGTCGACGGTCGAGACACCGTCCTTGGCGGGCGAGCCGTCGATCGTGGTCGCCGTCATCCCGAGGGGTTCCAGCACGGCCTGGCGCACGTACTCCGGGAACGGAATGTCGGCGGCCTTGGCGATGTGGTCGCCGAGCACCTCGAAGCCCGCGTTGGAGTAGAGGCGGCGGGTGCCGGGCGCGGCCGTCGTACGGTGCTCGTCGAAGGCGAGCCCGCTGGTGTGTGCGAGCAGGTGCCGCACGGTGGACCCCTCCGGTCCCGCCGGCTCGTCCAGCTCGACCGCCCCCTCCTCGTACGCCACCAGCGCCGCGTAGGCGGCGATCGGCTTGGTGACGGAGGCGAGCGGGAAACGGTGCGCGGTCGGGCCGTGCGTACCGAGAACGGTGCCGTCCGCTCGTACGACGGCAGCCGCCGCGGTGGGGACGGGCCAGTTGTCGATCATCGCCAGGCTCTGCATGCGTACGAGCGTAACGGGCGGGCGTTGTGCGCTACGTCGCCGGTCGGCGAGGGCAGCACGGGGGCGTGTACGGCTGCGGCAGTGGCGCCTACTCTCGGGCTGGCGTGGCCGGCGATCGGAGTGGGGGGCTGAAGCATGTCGGTGATCGTGGAGTGGGTGTCCTTGGCGTTGGTGGGTATCGCGGGGGGCGGGGCGGCGAGAGCGGTCGTGCGGCGCCGGGCAGTGCGTCGCGCGGCCGATGCCGAAGCGGGAGAGTCCTTCGAGATGCCCTGCAGGGTCGCGTGGGTGGAGGTCACGGGCAGGAAGGGCATGGTCTACGGGAAGCTGGCCGCCTCTCGCTCCGGCGTCGCGTTCGAGCGGCGATATCGCGGCCCGGTCGTCGTTCCCGAAGCGACCTTCGTGAAGGCGGAACCGAGCTGGCGAGGTGGGTTGGTAGTCCTGCACTACCGGTCGGCCGAAGGTTCAGGGATCAGAATCCTCGTTGCCGAAGCGGACACCGTCACGGTCCGTCGCCTCCTGAACCCGCAGGCGCCCGGCGTTCCGGGCTGATTTCGCCGGATGGCCCGGCCGTCGCCGGAACCCGTTCCCGATTGCGCTTGCTTCGAGTGCACTCCAAGGTTCTAGCGTGGAGGGCATGACGGTGATGGAGAGCACTTCAGTGAAGGTGGACGCCTGCGCCACGGCCCCGCAGGCGCATCCGCGCCCCGAGGGCCAGGACCGGTACACCATCAGCGAGGTCGTCGCCTTCACCGGGCTCACCGCGCACACCTTGCGCTGGTACGAGCGGATCGGGCTGATGCCGCACGTCGACCGGTCCCACACCGGCCAGCGCCGCTTCAGCAACCGCGACCTGGACTGGCTGGCGTTCGTCGGCAAGCTGCGGCTGACCGGGATGCCGGTCGCCGACATGGTGCGGTACGCGGAGCTGCTGCGCGAGGGCGAGCACACCTTCGAGGAACGGCAGGAGCTGCTGGAGGCGACCCGCCGCGACGTGATCACGAGGATCGCGGAGCTCCAGGACACCCTCGCCGTGCTCGACTACAAGATCGACTTCTATGCGGGCGCCCGGCGGGCGCCGGAGAGGCCCAGTGCCTGATGACTGACGACAAGATCACCACCGTGGAGCTCGGCAACGGCGGACCGCGGGTCGGCGTGCAGGGACTCGGCTGCATGGGCATGAGCGAGTTCTACGGCGACACCGACGAAGCCGCGGCCCGCGAGACGCTGGAGACGGCGCTGGCGGCGGGCGTCACCCTCTTCGACACCGCGGACGTCTATGGCAGCGGCGCCAACGAGACCTTCCTCGCCCCGTTCGTCGGGGCGCACCGGGACGAGATCACGCTCGCCACGAAGTTCGCCATAGAGCGCAGGGACGACGACCCGCACTACCGGGGCGTGCGCAACGACCCCGCGTACATCCGCAAGGCCGTCGAGGAGAGCCTGCGACGACTGGACACCGAGGTCATCGACCTCTACTATATGCACCGCCGCGACCCGGCCGTCCCGCTGGCCGAGTCCGTCGGCGCGATGGCCGAGCTGGTCCAGCAGGGCAAGGTCAAGCAGCTCGGGCTGAGCGAGGTGACCGGCGCGGAGCTGCGCGAGGCGTACGCGGTGCACCCGATCGCCGCCCTCCAGTCGGAGTGGTCGCTCTTCAGCCGGGACGTCGAGCGCAGCGCCGTACCGGCCGCCGTCGAGCTCGGGGTGACTCTCGTGCCGTACTCGCCGCTCGGGCGGGGCTTTTTGACCGGGGCGTTCGCGGACGCGGCCAAGGAGCTGTCGGAGGGCGACTTCCGCAAGTACCAGCCCCGCTTCACCGGCGACAACGCGAAGAAGAACGCCGCCCTGCTGGAACCGGTCCACCAGATCGCGGCGGCACACGGGGCCTCGGCCGCGCAGGTGGCGCTCGCCTGGGTACAGCAGCGGGCCCAGGTGCACGGGCTGACCGTGGTGCCGATCCCGGGCACCCGCAAGAGCAGCCGGCTGCTGGAGAACGTGGCCGCCACCCGGCTCGTCCTGACCGCCGAGGAGCTGGCACAGCTGGAGCCGATCGCCGGGCAGGTGGCGGGGGACCGGTACCCGGACATGAGCTCGACGGCCACCGCCCGCGAGTAGCCGCCGCCCGCTTCGCTCACCGCGCCTTCTCCTCGGTGATCGCGGCGAAGGCGCGCAGCGAGTCCGTGCCCGGGGCGAAGTAGCCGGTGTGGCCCCGGGCGTCGTCGGCCGGGACGCGCCGCGCGCCGAACTGCGGGGCGGTCGGGTCGGGGCCGTGGCCGAGCCCCGCCACCTCGACGTTCGGCACGTCGTCGATCCAGTCCGTGGCGTCCTTCGCGGCCCAGACCCGGGCCCCGGTGCGCAGATCGGCGGCGTCGTCCGCGCGCATCCCGGGCGAGCCGAGCACCACCAGGTCCCTGGCGCGCAGCCGGGACGCGGCGAGCCCGCACACGACGGAGCCGTAGCTGTGGCAGAACACGGCGGGCGCGGGCACGCCGTCGGCCGCGAGTCCGTCCGTGAACCGGGTCAGCCGGCCGGCCCCGGCCTCGGCGAGCGACCCCGTCGCCGCGTCGACTCCGAGGCCCACGGGCGTGGTGTACCCGGCCCAGGCGACGACGGCGCTGCCGGGCCCGGTCCGGGCGTACAGCGCCTTCGCCATGCCCGCCGGAGTGCCGTACACATCGTGCGTACGGTCGAAGGTCCCGGCGTCGATGTCCGAGCCCGGCACCACGACCGCGACATGGCGTGCGGTGCGCAGGTCCCCGAAGACCTCGGCGACCTGACCGCGTCCGCGCGGGTCGAACGCGAGGATCTTCCGCTTCTGATCTTTTCTGAGGTGTGCGTACCGGGGGTCGTGACCGGCCCGCAGGGACAGGGCGTTGGCCCGGTAGCGCAGCTCGGCCGGAGCGCCGTCCAGGTTGCCGACGACGAGCGGATGGCGTACGGCCAGGGCCTGTTGCTGTGCTGCGGTCAACCCCCGGAAGAAGCGCGCCACTTCGGCGGGCGTGCTCCGCGCTGGATCAGGCAGTTCCCGCCCCAGTACGTGATCGGCGCGCCAGGCCGCCGTGCCCGGGGGCGGCCCGGTGAGGGCCTGCTGTGCGTTCCCGGACGCCCAGCCGGCCGTTCCCGCCATCACGGTGGTGGCCAGCGCGACCGCGACCAGAGTCCTCGCGTAACGACGCATCCCATCGTCCTCCCTCTCCGGTCGAGCCGGCTGCTCCGGGCCTCGTGCGCCGTTCGGCGCGACGGGGAGGAAGTTAGGGAGGGGATGGGCCCAGGGACGTCACACCAGGGGGCCAAGTACGGGGTCATACCCGGGTAGGGCGTGGGGGCCGGACCCTCACCCCTCGCCCGGCACCACGACCCCCGCCTCGTACGCGAAGATCACCGCCTGCGCCCGGTCCCGCAGGTCCAGCTTGGCCAGCACCCGGCCTATGTGGGTCTTCACCGTCTGCTCGGCCAGCACCAGCTTCCCCGCGATCTCCTGGTTCGACAGGCCCCGCGCGATCAGCTCGAGTACCTCTGTCTCGCGCGGAGTCAGGCCGTTCAGCCGCAGCGACTGGCCGCTCCGGGTGGCCCCGGTCGGGCCCTGCCGGGCGAAGTCCGCGATCAGGCGGCGTGTCACGGACGGCGCGAGCAGCGCCTCACCCGCCGCGACCACCCGTACCGCCGAGATCAGATCGGCGGGCGGCGCGTCCTTCAGCAGGAAGCCGGACGCCCCGGCGCGCAGCGCCTCGTACACGTAGTCGTCCACGTCGAACGTGGTGAGCATCAGCACCTTCGGCCGGTGCGCCACCCCCACCGGCGGGTTCAGCAGCTCGCGGGCCGCCGCCAGGCCGTCCATCTCGGGCATCCGGACATCCATCAGGACCACGTCCGGGTGGACGCTGCGGCTGACGTCGATGGCCCGGCGCCCGTCCGGCGCCTCACCGACCACGTCGATGTCGCTCTGCGCCGCGAGCAGCGCCGCGAACCCCGCCCGCACCATGGCCTGGTCGTCGACGATGATCACGCGAATGGTCACGAGTCCTCCGGAACCGTGGGAGCAACAGGGGGCAGCGGCAGCCGCGCGGCCACCCGGAAGCCGCCTTCGGGCAGCGGTCCGGTGTCCAGCGTGCCGCCGGTCAACCGTACGCGTTCGCGCATACCGACCAGCCCGTGCCCCGTCCCGGTCGTCTCCAGCGGCGAATCGGGTTTCTCCGCCCGGTCGTTGACCACCAGGACGGTCAGATGCGTGCCGTCGGACGCGACCGACACCCGGGTCCGCGCACCGGGCGCGTGCCGGATCACATTGGCCAGCGCCTCCTGCACGATCCGGTACGCCGACACGTCCACCGTCTGTGGCACGTTTGGCAGTTGAGTGGGGAGCGACAGCTCGGCCGGCAGCCCCGCCCGTACCGTCGCCTCCACCAGCTGCTGCACCCGGTCGAGCCCCGGCTGCGGCGCCCGCTCGCCCTTTGTGCCGTCGCTGCGCAGCACCGTGAGCAGCCGCCGCATCTCCGTCAGCGACTCCCGCGCGCTCCCCGCTATCGTCGCGAACTCCTCGCGCGCCTGCTCGGGGAGGCCGCCGATCCGGTACGGCGCGGAGTCGGCCTGGACCGTGATCACGGACATGTGGTGCGCGACCACGTCGTGCAGCTCACGGGCGATCCTGGCGCGCTCCTCCAGCAGCGTGCGCTGCGCCCGCTCGGCCTCGCTGATGGTCTCCTGCTCGGCGAGCCGGCGCTGTGCGTCGCCCCGTTCCCGGATCACCGCACCGATCACCATGAACACCGCGCCGAACGCCGGGAGCAGCGCCGAGGTGCCGTTGCTGCGGTCCGTGCCGCCCAGGTGCAGTACCAGGCTCGCCACGGCGGTCAGCGCCCAGACCGAGACCACGGTCCGCCGGGTCTCGCGCAGGGCCACCGCCAGCATCACGAAGAGGTAGCAGATCAGCGTGGGCGGGGGCCAGGGCCAGATGTCCATCAGCGGCTCCCGGTACACCAGCAGTACCAGCGCCCCCACGATGTCGGCGGGGAAGACGATCCACCACGCCTGCAGCGGGCGGTGCGCCAGCATCAGCAGCGGCGCCGTCTGGGCGACGGTCAGCAGGCCCGCGAGCCCCTCGGCCATACCGTATTGGTTGGTCAGCATACTGAGCGTGACCGGGACGAATACCGCCGCGAGGGTGAAGACGACCACGTACGGCAGCAGCCGCCGCCACCGCTTGGACGCGTCGGCGAGCGGCGGGACCGGGGGGTGGGATGGGTGGGCGAGCCCGTGGACGATCTCCCGCAGATTGCGGCGGGCGGCGCTCACCAGGCCGTCGGCGGCGGGCTGAGGGCGCGGCGGCGCCCCGGGCGGGGCATGGGGCGGGGAAGTGGTCATGGCCGGATCAGCCTAGGGAGCGGAGCTGCCCGGTGGCGTCATACCTGGGTTCCGGTTCGCCGCCGGGCTCTCGTACGGGGGTACTACCGACCGGCCGGGCGGACCGGCCGCAGGGCCCTACAGCTCGGCTAGCAGCTGGGCCTTCTTGGCGCTGAACTCGTCGTCCGTCACCAGGCCGGACCGGTGCAGCTCCCCGAGGTGCCGGATCCGCTCCGCGATGTCCGCGGGGTCGCGCCGCCCGGCGCCCGCCAGGACGGAGGCGGGCGCGACGGCAGCCGAATGGTTCCTGCGCACCGATTCCAGCACGGCCGCGGCGAACGGCAGCGACTCGTGCACCGGGCCGTAGCCGAGGCCGAAGACCACCGCAGCCGGGTCCTGATCGGCGCTGGTGGGGCGGGGCGCCATCGGCTGCGGGCCGTGCGCCGAGCCCTGACCCGGATCCGCGACCAGGCCCGGACCACCGCTCCGGTCGGGGCCCGCGCCCGGCCTGGGGACCGCGTTCTCCAGGCCCCTGGGCACCAGCCGCAGATAACCCTCGAACGCCTCCGGGGAGCGCCACTCGACACCGCTCAGCTCCGTCACCGGGAACGTCTGGTCGCCGGCCTTCCACTTCGCCGTGGAGGCACCCGTCCAGAACCAGCGGAAGGAGACCCGGTGGCCGTCGAAGCCGGCCCGGCCGTCGTACGCCTTGAACTGCATCGGCGCCTCGGGCGCCGCGACCAGGAACCGGTCGGCGGGCTCCGCCGCGTCGGGGCCGAGCCGGGCGCGCAGTTCGTCCGCGTAGTACTCGGCCAGCGTCTCGCGCTCGGCGGGCAGCACCAGCCGGTACGGATCGCAGCCGTCCTTCAACTGCCCGGCCGCGGCCTCGACCAGTGGGTCGGCACCATGTCTCGGCACGGCACGCAGGACCACCGTGCCCCGCTTGCCCGGGGTGAGCGTCACCGACGACAGCGCCGCGTGCGGGACGCGGCGTTCACGCAGGCTCTGGAAGAGCTTCGGCGTGCGGATCCCCCGTTCGAAGCGGATGAGCACGGAGTCGGTGTCGAACTCCCAGGTGGCATGAATTCCAGCCAGCACATCACCCATGTGCCTCATCGTATGCGGCACTTGCCCCACACGTCCCCCCTCGGCGCAGGCCGCGATCGATGGCGCACCCAGGGTCTTCAGGCCTTGCGGCTTTCAGACGGCCCGGCTTCCGGTGATTGTTTCGTCGCAGGTGCTGTCGGCGGCCGCGCAGCTCACCGAGTCGTAGGCGCCCACGCCGATGGCGGCGAAGTTGCCGAGGCTCTCGGTCCCCGGCTCGAAATAGCCGCTGTGCCCGACCGCGTCGCCCGCCGCGACGATCCGCGCGCCGAAGCGGGGTTCGACCGGGTCGGCCCCGTGGCCCAGGCCGCCGAGCTCCAGGTTCGGTACGTCCGCGATCCAGTCGCCCCGGTCGCGCATCGCCCACACCCTGGCTCCGGTGCGCAGTTGCGCGGCGTTCTCCACCCGCATGCCGGGGCTGCCGGCCACCGCGATGTCACCGACCCTGGCGGGCAGTTCATGTGCGGCGACCCCGCACAGCACCGAGCCGTAGCTGTGGCAGAACAGCGAGACCGGGGCGTTGCCGGGCAGCGCGCCCAGCAGTGCGTTCAGCCGCACCGCCCCGCGCTCGGCGAGGTTGCCCAGGGCCGCGTCCATGCCGACCCCGGCGGGCGTGGTGTAGTCGGCCCAGGCGATGACGGCGGTACGGGTACTGGGGCGGGCGGCGCGCTCCGCCGCGTACAGCGACTTCGCCATGCCGACCGGGGCGGCGTTCACCTTGGCCCCGGTCCGCTCCAGCGTCAGCAGGTTGGTGTCGACGCCGGGGACGATCACAGAGATCCGCTCGGCCCGGTCGAGACTGCCGAACACCTCCGCGGCACGGCCCTTGCCGGACGGGTCGAAGGCGAGGAAGTGGCGGCCGCGGGCGAGCATCGAATCGAAGCGGTGCATCCGGCGGACCGCCTCGGCGCGGCCGTCGGGGGAGAGCCGCACATCGTGCATGCGCTGCCGCTCGACCTTCCGCGCCTGCGCCACGGCCAGCCGATTGGCGCGGTAGCGCAGCGTAACCGGAGCGCCGTTCAGATTTCCCACGACCAAGGGGTACTTGTCGGCCAGCGCGGTGCGTTGCGCGGCCGTGAGCGTGCCGAAGAACTGGGCCAGTCGGTACGGAGGCGCGTCGGCGTCCGGCAGCGCATGACCCGCTACCTGTCCCCGCGCCCAGGCGGCGAGTGCGACGGTGCGTGGCTCGTCGGAGCGTTGGTGACGTACGGCGGTCCAGCCAGTGGTCGCCAGCATCACGAACACGACCGCGACGGCGAGCAGCGCGCGCCATGCGGTGAGCGTGGGGGAGGAGTCGAAGGAAGTCACTTCCGCCCACATTAGGAGACGCGCGACCACAGCCGTGAAGAGGGTGACACACATCACTCCGCTGCGGGGAATTCGGTGGCCCGCTTTTCACGCTGTGTGGTTGTCGCACGCACGCTCAGGCGCGCGCAGTGCCTCCTGGAGATCGCATCTGGCCGTCGGGGCACGGTTGTTGTGAAGTCGGTCATGCCGCAAAAGTGAGGCATGCGGCACATGGGGCGGAAGCCGTCGTGCGGGGTTCCCGCCGTCACGCCGTCCGGGTGTCCGCCCGCCAGTCGTCGGCCAGGGCCGGTCCGAGCTGGTCCAGATGCGCCTCCGTCAGCGCGCGCAGCGAGTCCACGCCGGCGTCCCGGCCCCGCCCCCAGAGCTGACCGCTCACCCTCATCACCCCGCAGAACGCGGCCACGGCGACCCTCGGCCGCGGGTCCTCGTCCACATCGAGCCCCTCGCGCCCGGCGATCAGCAGCGCGATCTGGTTCTCCAGGACCGCGCACCGGCGCAGATGGGAGGCGAGCAGCGAGGGCGTCGACTCGATCATCCGGTACGTACGCATGTGGAGTTCGACCGTGACGATCTCCTCGATCGTCTCTCCGATGCTGTTCCAGGCGCAGAGGACCGCGCTGCGCAGCGCCTCGAACGGGGCCTCGGCGGCGGGGCGCCGGCGCAGCTCCGCGAGGAAGCGGGACTCCACCATCTCCTGGATGGCGAAGGCGGCCTCCTCCTTGCTGGCGAAGTAGCGGAAGAAGGTGCGCTGGGAGACCTCCACGGCCTCGACGATCTCGTCGACGGTGGTCTCGTCGTAGCCCTGCGTGGTGAAGAGCTCGAGGGCGGCGTGCAGCAGGGCGTCCCGGGTGCGTCGCTTCTTCCGTTCACGCAGCCCGGTCGGATGCGTGGCCCGCTGCCCATCGGTCACTTAACTGGCCTTCTTTCTCCTGCTTTGTCCAGCTCAGCGTACCTGTGAGCTACGTGACAGTTACCGACTTGTGAAATGGTTTGTCAACTGTCAGAGACTGACATTAATGTCCCCGGCATGACTAGTCAGACCACCGTCGACAAGGCGTCGCGGGAGCCGCAGGAAACCGCCGCGCCCGCACCCGCCAAGGGGCTGCGCGGCCACCCCTGGCTGACGCTCTTCTCCGTGGCCATCGGCGTGATGATGGTCGCGCTCGACGGCACGATCGTCGCGATCGCCAACCCCGCCATCCAGCAGGACCTGAACGCCTCGCTCGCAGACGTCCAGTGGATCACCAACGGCTACATGCTCGCCCTCGCGGTCTCCCTGATCACCGCGGGCAAACTCGGTGACCGGTTCGGTCACCGCCAGACCTTCCTCATAGGCGTCGTGGGCTTCGCCGCGGCGTCCGGGGCCATCGGCGTCTCCGACAGCGTCGCCCTGGTGATTGTGTTCCGGGTGCTCCAGGGCCTCTTCGGCGCCCTGCTGATGCCCGCCGCGCTCGGCCTGCTGCGCGCCACCTTCCCGGCCGAGAAGCTGAACATGGCGATCGGCATCTGGGGCATGGTGATCGGCGCCTCGACCGCCGGTGGTCCGATCCTCGGCGGCGTGCTCGTCGAGCACGTCAACTGGCAGTCCGTCTTCTTCATCAATGTGCCGGTCGGGGTGCTCGCGCTGGTGCTGGGCCTGGTGATCCTCAAGGACCACCGCGCCGAGAACGCGCCGCGCTCCTTCGACATCGGCGGCATCGTGCTGCTGTCGCAGGCGATGTTCTGCCTGATCTGGGCGCTCATCAAGGGCTCCGAATGGGGCTGGGGCGACTATAGGACGCTCGGCTTCCTGGGCGCCGCCGTGGCCCTGTTCGTGGTCTTCGCGCTCTCCCAGAAGAACGTCAGGGAGCCGCTGATCCCGCTCGCCATGTTCAAGTCCGTGCCGCTGTCCGCGGGCGCGGTCCTGATGGTGCTGATGGCCTTCGCGTTCATGGGCGGGCTGTTCTTCGTCACCTTCTACCTCCAGAACGTGCACGGTCTGAGCCCGGTCGACAGCGGCCTGCACCTGCTGCCGCTGACCGGCATGATGATCGTCGCCTCGCCGCTCGCCGGCGCCATGATCACCAAGTTCGGCCCGCGGGTCCCGCTGGTCGGCGGCATGGTGTGCACGGCGGTCGCCATGTTCGGCATGTCCCAGCTGGAGATCGGCACCGGCACCCTGACCATGTCGATCTGGTTCGGTCTGCTCGGCCTCGGCCTCGCCCCGGTGATGGTCGGCGCCACCGAGGTCATCGTCGGCAACGCCCCGATGGAGCTCTCCGGCGTCGCGGGCGGTCTCCAGCAGGCCGCCATGCAGGTCGGCGGCAGCCTCGGTACGGCCGTGCTCGGCGCCGTCATGGCCTCCCAGGTCGACTCCAAGCTGGCCGACAACTGGAAGGCTGCCCAGCTCCCGCCGCTGAGCCCGGAGCAGCTGGACAAGGCGTCCTCGGCCGTCGAGGTCGGCATCCCGCCGGTGGACGGGAAGGTCCCGCCGGAGATCGCGGGGAAGATCGCGGGCGTCGCCCATGACACCTTCGTGTCAGGGATGAGCACGGCGTTCATGGTCGCCGGCATCGTCGCGGTGGTCGCCGCGCTGGTCGCCACGCTCACCAAGCGCGGTGCGAACGCCGAGGCGGGAGCGGGCGCCGGTCACATCTGACCGGACGTCACGACGCCGCCCCGGGCCCGCGCCCACGCGTCAACACAGTGCGAACGACAGCCCCGCCGGACCCTTCCGGCGGGGCTGTCGCCTATCAGGGTGGTGTGCTCCCGCACCCCCTTCCCCGGGCACTTCCGCGCAGGTCAGAGTGCATACGACTGATCCGCACGACTGATTCGCACACCTGATCCGCACCACCACGGGGGATGATTTCCATGCGTACGACCGTTCGTCTCGCCACCACCCTGGCCGCCACCACCCTGGCCGCCACCGCGCTGATCCCGCAGACCGACGCCCACTCCGCGCCCGTCGCGCTCGGGTCCTGCGCCGCCGGTCAGCTCTGCCTCTGGGACAAGCCGGAGTTCACCGGCACCCGCCGGATCCACGAGCTGTCCACGACCGACATCGAGAGCTGCGTCCCGCTGCCGAAGGGCAGCAGGGTCCAGTCGCTCGCCAACCGCACCGGCCGCCCCGTCACCACGTACCAGTCGGCGGAATGCGCCGAGACCGGCGAGTTCGAGACCTACCCGGGCGGCGGCACCTGGGTGCCCCGGTCCCCGTACCAGGTCAGGGCCTTCAAGATCTGGGAGAACTGACCGCGGGCTGTAGCACGGAGGAACCGGCCGCGAAACGCCGAAGGGCGGCGGGGCCACCTGGCCCCGCCGCCCTTCGGATCCGTCCGGTCCGGATCTCTCCGGTCGTGCCTACGCGTCGCCGCCGGCCGCGCCCGGGTCGGCCGCGGTCACATCCAGCAGCTCGTACCGGTCGATGGCCTGCTTCAGCAGCGAACGGTCGATCCGGTTCTCCTTCGCGAGCTCGGTGAGCACCGCCAGGACGATCGACTGCGCGTCGATGTGGAAGAACCGGCGGGCCGCGCCACGGGTGTCGGCGAAGCCGAAGCCGTCCGCTCCCAGCGACTGGTACGCACCGGGCACCCAGCGCGCGATCTGGTCCGGCACCGAACGCATCCAGTCCGAGACCGCCACGAACGGACCCTCGGAACCGGAGAGCTTCCGCGTGACGTACGGGACGCGCTGCTCCTCCTCCGGGTGCAGGAGGTTGTACCGCTCCACGTCCACGGCCTCGCGGCGCAGCTCGTTCCAGGAGGTCGCCGACCAGACGTCCGCCCGGACGTTCCACTCGTCGGCGAGGATCCGCTGCGCCTCGACCGCCCACGGGACCGCCACACCGGACGCCATGATCTGGGCCGGGATCTCGCCCCGGTCGGCGGCCTTGAAGCGGTAGACGCCCTTGAGGATGCCCTCGACGTCCACGTTCGCAGGCTCGGCCGGGTGCTGGATCGGCTCGTTGTAGACGGTGAGGTAGTAGAAAACGTCCTCGTTCTCTTCGGGGGTCCCGCCGTACATCCGCCGCAGACCGTCCTTGACGATGTGCGCGATCTCGTACCCGAACGCCGGGTCGTACGCGACACAGCCCGGGTTGGTGGAGGCGAGCAGCTGCGAGTGGCCGTCCGCGTGCTGGAGACCCTCACCGGTCAGCGTCGTACGGCCGGCGGTCGCGCCCAGCACGAAGCCGCGCGCGAGCTGGTCGGCCATCTGCCAGAACTGGTCACCGGTGCGCTGGAAACCGAACATCGAGTAGAAGACGTACACGGGGATCAACGGCTCGCCGTGCGTGGCGTACGCGGAGCCCGCGGCGATCAGCGAGGCCGTGCAGCCGGCCTCCGAGATGCCGTCGTGCAGCATCTGACCGGTCGGCGACTCCTTGTACGCGAGCAGCAGATCGCGGTCCACCGCCTCGTACTGCTGGCCCAGCGGGTTGTAGATCTTCGCGCTCGGGAAGAAGGCGTCCATACCGAAGGTGCGGTACTCGTCGGGCGCGATCAGCACGAAACGCTTGCCGATCTCCTTGTCCCGCATGAGGTCCTTCAGGATCCGGACGAACGCCATGGTGGTGGCGATCGACTGCTGACCCGAACCCTTCTTCGCGGTCGCGTACGTCTTGTCCTCGGGCAGGACCAGCGGCTTCGCACGCACCACCCGGGTCGGGACGTAACCGCCCAGACCCTTGCGGCGGTCGTGCATGTACTGGATCTCCTCCGAGTCGCGGCCCGGGTGGTAGTACGGCGGCAGGCCGTCCTCCAGCTGCTTGTCCGTGATCGGGATGTGCAGCCGGTCGCGGAACCGCTTGAGGTCCTCGACCGTGAGCTTCTTCATCTGGTGGGTCGCGTTGCGGCCCTCGAAGTTCGGCCCCAGGGTCCAGCCCTTGACCGTCTGCGCCAGGATCACCGTCGGCTGGCCCTTGTGGGCCTTGGCCGCCGCGTAGGCCGCGTAGACCTTCTTGTGGTCGTGACCGCCGCGGCCCAGGTGCAGGATCTGGTCGTCGGTCATGTCCTTGACCATGTCGCGCAGCCGCGGGTCGTCCCCGAAGAAGTGCTCACGGATGTACGCACCCGACTCGGTGGCGTACGTCTGGAACTGGCCGTCCGGCGTGGTGTTCAGCTTGTTGACCAGGATGCCCGTGCGGTCCTGCGCGAGCAGCGGGTCCCAGGAGCGGTCCCAGACCAGCTTGATGACGTTCCATCCGGCGCCCCGGAACTGCGACTCCAGCTCCTGGATGATCTTGCCGTTGCCGCGCACCGGGCCGTCGAGCCGCTGCAGGTTGCAGTTGACCACGAAGGTGAGGTTGTCCAGGCCCTCGCGGGCGGCGATGGAGAGCTGGCCGAGCGACTCGGGCTCGTCCATCTCGCCGTCGCCCAGGTACGCCCAGACATGGGAGTTGGAGGTGTCGGCGATGCCGCGCGCCTCCATGTAGCGGTTCATCCGGGCCTGGTAGATCGCGCCGAGCGGGCCGAGGCCCATCGAGACGGTCGGGAACTCCCAGAAGTCCGGCATCAGCCGCGGGTGCGGGTAGCTGGACAGGCCGTTGGGCGCCTTCGACTTCTCCTGGCGGAAGGCGTCGAGCTGGGCCTCGCTCAGCCGGTCGAGCAGGTAGGCGCGGGCGTAGATGCCCGGGGAGGCGTGCCCCTGGAAGAAGATCTGGTCGCCGCCCAGACCGTCGTCCTTGCCCCGGAAGAAGTGGTTGAAGCCCACGTCGTACAGCGAGGCCGAGGAGGCGAACGTGGCGATGTGGCCGCCGACGCCGATCCCCGGACGCTGGGCGCGCGACACCATCACGGCCGCGTTCCAGCGGGTCGCGTTGAGGACCTTGCGCTCGATCTCCTCGTCGCCGGGGAAGAACGGCTCGTCCTTCGTGGCGATCGTGTTCACGTAGTCCGTGCTGCGCATCTCCGGCACGGCGACGCGCTTCTCGCGCGCACGCTCGATGAGCCGGAGCATCAGGTAACGGGCCCGCTCACGGCCTCGCTCGTCGACCGCGGCATCGAGCGAGTCGAGCCATTCCTGGGTCTCTTCGGGATCGAAGTCCGGGACCTGGCTCGGCAGGCCGCCAATGATGATCGGGTTGCGATCGGATCCGGAAGCCACGCTGTTCCTTCGCTGTTCGGTGGTGCTCTACGGGGCCTGATTGAGGGAGAACATGCCCCCGGGATGTATGCAAGTACGCCAACACCATCGTGTACCGCGAGGGCGCAAACGTCATCTCTACCGAGGGGTAACCGCCGTGTTGCGAGACATCGCGGCCGGAGTGCGGGGATGGGTCGGACCAAACCGCAACCATACGCCCAACCCGTCCAAGCGTTCCCAAAGGATGTTCGACTCCGAATGGTGGATGGAAACGGCATAAGCTGTGGAAGGACGTAAAGGGTGTGGACGGTAGCGCCGGGCCCCCGGAGGGGATCTGCCGACAGTGCGGCGACGTGGCAGGGAACGTCACCGTTTAGGCGGTCTCGCACGCCGGGTACTTGCGCGATCCGCCGCTCCCGTGTGGACTACGGCCAACGCCCCGCGCACGCGCGTGGCTCAAGCATTTTCCGAAACATGATCAGGAGGCAACCCGTGAGCGCGACCGCGGACCACGCGGAGGAGCGGACCAACCCGGCAGCACGCCTGGGGTTCGAGCCCGGACAGGTGGTCCAGGAGATCGGCTACGACGACGACGTCGAGCTGGAGCTCCGTGAGGGCATTGAAGCCACAATCGGCCAGGATCTCGTCGATGAGGACTACGACGACGTCGCAGACGTCGTCCTGCTGTGGTTCCGCGACGAGGACGGCGACCTTACGGACGCGCTGGTGGATGCCATTGGTCTGATCGAGGACGGCGGTACGGTCTGGCTGATGACGCCGAAGACCGGCCGTGATGGGTACGTCGAACCGAGCGACATCAACGAGGCCGCACAGACGGCCGGTCTCTCCCAGACCAAGAGCATCAGTGCCGGCAAGGACTGGACGGGCAGCCGCCTGGTCACGCCGAAGGCGGCCAAGGCCAAGCGCTGAACCACGCTCGCCCCGCATTCGCCCTGAAGGCCCCCGACGGCACCGAGCCGCCGGGGGCCTTCGTGCGACCGGGTCCCGCGCTGCGCGGATTCCGTACGACCGGGGCCGTGCGGCCCGGGTCCCGCGCGGCCGGGGCCGGCGTCGCCCCGTGCGAGCGGGGTCGGCTTGCCCCGTGCGGGCGCTGCGTGGCCCGCTGCGGGCTCTGCGTAGGGTGGGAGCCACCCGGACAGCCCAGCCCGGTGTACGTAGCGAAGGGACGCTTCTCATGGCGATCGAGGTCGGCACCAAGGCCCCGGATTTCGAGCTGAAGGACAACCACGGCCGGACCGTGAAGCTCTCCGACTTCCGCGGCGAGAAGAACGTGGTGCTGCTGTTCTACCCGTTCGCCTTCACGGGCGTCTGCACGGGTGAGCTCTGCGCGCTCCGCGACGAGCTGCCGAAGTTCGAGAACGACGACACCCAGCTGCTCGCCGTGTCCAACGACTCCATCCACACCCTGCGCGTCTTCGCCGAGCAGGAGGGCCTCGAATACCCGCTGGTCTCGGACTTCTGGCCGCACGGCGAGACCTCGCGGGCCTACGGTGTCTTCGACGAGGAGAAGGGCTGCGCGGTGCGCGGCACCTTCATCATCGACAAGGAGGGTGTGGTGCGCTGGACCGTCGTCAACGGTCTGCCCGACGCCCGCGACCTCAACGACTACGTCAAGGCGCTCGGCACGCTCTGACCCGGCATCGGCGGATCCGCATGCGACCCGGTGAAAAGCCCTGCTTCGCCGGGAACCGGTCACTAGGATCCAGTCGTTGATCGGATGCCAACGCAAGTGGAGGCGCCGGCACCTGCCGGCCCCCAAGGAAACCAATGGGAGGACTCGTGGGAGTCAGCCTCAGCAAGGGCGGCAACGTCTCGCTGACCAAGGCCGCGCCCAACCTGACGGCGGTCGTCGTCGGTCTCGGCTGGGACGCCCGCACCACCACCGGTGGTGACTTCGACCTCGACGCCAGCGCCCTGCTGACGAACGCCGAGGGCAAGGTCGGCAGCGACGGGAATTTCGTCTTCTTCAACAACCTCAAGAGCCCCGACGGTTCCGTCGAGCACACCGGTGACAACCTCACCGGTGAGGGCGAGGGCGACGACGAGGTCATCAAGGTGAACCTGGCCGGTGTCCCGGCCGACGTCGACAAGATCGTCTTCCCGGTCTCGATCTACGAGGCCGAGACGCGGCAGCAGAGCTTCGGCCAGGTGCGCAACGCGTACATCCGCGTGGTCAACCAGGCCGACAACAGCGAGCTGGCCCGCTACGACCTGAGCGAGGACGCCTCGACGGAGACCGCCATGGTCTTCGGCGAGCTGTACCGCAACGGCGCGGAGTGGAAGTTCCGTGCCATCGGTCAGGGGTACGCCTCGGGGCTGCGCGGCATCGCGCAGGACTTCGGCGTCAACGTCTGAGAAGGCGCGACCGGGCCGTGCCGCCGAGGCGCGGCCCGGGTCACGCCCACGCAGTACCCCGTCCGGCGTCGCACCCTCGTGCGGCGCCGGACGCGCTCGACAGACGGCTCGGGGGCCCGGACAGCCCGACGGGCCCGGCAGACGGTTCATCGACTCGGGGAGGACACACACCATGGGCGTCACGCTCGCCAAGGGAGGCAATGTCTCCCTCTCCAAGGCCGCACCCAACCTCACCCAGGTGCTGGTCGGGCTCGGTTGGGACGCACGATCCACCACGGGCGCCGACTTCGACCTCGACGCCAGCGCACTGCTGTGCCAGTCGGGCCGGGTGCTCGGCGACGAATGGTTCGTGTTCTACAACAACCTCACGAGCCCCGACGGCTCCGTCGAGCACACCGGTGACAACCTCACCGGTGAGGGCGAGGGCGACGACGAATCGGTAATCGTGAATCTCACCCAGGTCCCGGCACACTGCGACAAGATCGTTTTTCCGGTCTCGATCCATGAGGCCGACAACAGGGGCCAGACCTTCGGCCAGGTCAGCAATGCGTTCATCCGCGTGGTGAACCAGGCGGACGGCCAGGAACTCGCGCGTTACGACCTCAGCGAGGACGCCTCGACGGAAACCGCGATGATCTTCGGCGAGCTCTACAGGTACAACGGCGAGTGGAAGTTCCGCGCAGTGGGACAGGGGTACGCGTCCGGGCTGCGCGGCATCGCTCTAGACTTCGGGGTCAACGTTTCGTAAAGCCGCGCACGGCGCGGGGGAGCCCCGTACATCTCGGGGGAGACCCGTTACATACACGATGGGGTAGCCAGTGCTTCTGAAAACCTTCGGCTGGTCGTTCGCGGTCACCGCGCTCGGCCTTGCCGCAGCTTGGATCTACGGGGGGTGGGAAGCCTTCGGGGTCGTCGCGATTCTTTCCGTCCTGGAGATCTCGCTGTCCTTCGACAATGCGGTGGTCAACGCCGGAATCCTGAAGAAGATGAATGCCTTCTGGCAGAAGATCTTCCTGACGGTCGGTGTGCTCATCGCGGTCTTCGGTATGCGGCTGGTGTTCCCCGTCGTGATCGTGGCCATCACAGCCAAGATGGGTCCGATCGAGGCGATCGACCTTTCCTTCAACCAGCCCGAGCGCTACCAGGAACTCGTCACCGACGCCCACCCGGCGATCGCCGCGTTCGGTGGCATGTTCCTGCTGATGATCTTCCTCGACTTCATTTTCGAGGACCGTGACATCCAGTGGCTGCGCTGGATCGAGCGTCCGCTCGCCAAGCTCGGCAAGGTCGACATGCTGTCGGTCTGCATCGCGCTGATCGTGCTGCTGGTCGCCTCCATGACCGTCGCGACCAACGCGCACCAGCACGGTGGCGGTCACGTGGACAAGGCGGAGACGGTCCTGCTCGCCGGTATCGCCGGTCTGGTCACGTACCTCATCGTCGGCGGTCTCTCCGGCTTCTTCGAGAACAAGCTGGAGGAGGAGGAAGAGCGCGAGCACGAGGCCGAGGAAGAGGCCAGGCAGAGCGGCAAGAAGGTTTCCTCCGTCGTGCTCGCCGGCAAGGCCGCGTTCTTCATGTTCCTCTACCTGGAAGTGCTCGACGCGTCCTTCTCGTTCGACGGTGTCATCGGTGCCTTCGCCGTCACCAACGAGATCGTGCTGATGGCCCTCGGCCTCGGTATCGGCGCCATGTACGTCCGTTCGCTCACGGTCTACCTGGTCCGTCAGGGCACGCTCGACGACTACGTCTACCTGGAGCACGGCGCCCACTACGCCATCGGCGCGCTGGCCGTGCTTCTGCTCGTCACCATCCAGTACCAGATCAACGAGCTCATCACCGGCCTGACCGGCGTCGTGCTGATCGCCTGGTCCTTCTGGTCCTCGGTCCGGCGCAACAAGGCGCTGGAGGCCGAAGGCGGCGACGGCGAGGGTTCCAAGGCGGAAGTCCCGTCCGGGGTGTGACCCGGTAGGGATTGAGGAACGCTCTCAAGCGGGGCGGTCCGTGAGGCAACGGTTCTCCGGAGACATCCGGACCCGGCCCCGCGGCCGCCCCGCAGCGCTGTGGGCCTCACGGCGAGGGCGGGCGGCCACGGGACCGGGGCACTTTTCTACCGAGATGCATGGGGGTTGGGGATGGCGTTCTGGGACGGCCTGTGGCCGCGGCGGGAGGCACTGTTCGAGTCGGGCAGCGCGGCGAGCAGCTCCATCGTGCTGTCCCGTCGGCACGCCACGGTCTCGCTCACCAAGCAGGGGGCGCTGACCGGCAATCTGCGGGTCAACCTCTCCTGGCAGATGCGCACGTCGGACATCATGGGCCGGTCCAGACAGAGCGGGCGGCTGCTGCGGCCGATGAAGCTCTTCAAGCCGGATGTGGTCCAGGCGCACACCCAGGGCATGGTCAACGTCGACCTGGACCTGGGCTGCATGTACGAGCTGAAGGACGGCACCAAGGGCGTGGTCCAGCCGCTGGGCAACCTCATGGGCGATCTGAACGGGCCGCCGTACATCCGGCTCAGCGGGGACGACCGCTTCGGGGCTCCGTCGGGTGAGACCGTCTACGTCAATCTCGACCAGCGCGACCAGATCAAACGGCTGCTGTTCTTCGTCTACATCTACGACCAGACACCGGCCTTCGACCGTACGCACGCCAAGGTGACGCTCTACCCGGGCAACGGCCCGCGGATCGAGATCGAGCTCGACGAGCACGCCCCCGAGGCCCGCTCCTGCGCCGTGTTCACGATGGAGAACATCAAGGACGAGCTGATCGTGCGGCGCGAGGTGAGGTTCGTCTACGGATTCCAGTCGGAGCTGGACCGGCTGTACGGCTTCGGGATGCAGTGGGGACGCGGCTACAAGTCCCGGACCTGAGCGGACCGGCCCCGGCTTCCGCTTCCCCTCTTCTCCTGCTCCTCCGGTTCCGCTTCCCCTGTTTCGCTTGCGACTCAGGACCGAACGAACTGCGGTCCCTGCGGCGGAAGCACGAAATTCGGGTCCGGGGCGGGTGCCGCGGCGGCGGCCGGCTGCGGATAGCCGTGGGCCGGCCGGGCGGCGGCGGGCTGCGGGTACCCGTACGCGGGCTGGGGAGCGGGCTGGGCCGCCGCGGGCTGCGGATAGCCGTACGCGGGCTGCTGGTGCTGGACCGTGGCCTGTGCGTCGGGGTCGGGCGCTGCCGGAGGGAACTGCGGCGCGGGCGGGAACCCGGGCGCTGCCACCGGCGCCGGCGAGGGGGCCGCCGCGTGCGACGGTCCGGGTGACGGGGCCGGTTCGGCCGCCGTCTCGTCGACCGAGATGCCGAAGGCGGTCGCCAGACCGACCAGACCGGTCGGATAGCCCTGCCCCACGGCCCGGAATTTCCAGCCATCACCGCGCCGGTAGAGCTCGCCGCAGATGATCGCCGTCTCCTCGCCGGTCTCCGGCCGCACGTCGAAGACCGCGAGCGGCTCCCCGCCGGCCGACGCCGAGTCGTACAGCAGGATGCGTAGATCGCTCACCTGAGCGAATGCGGCGCCGTCGGACGACGCGGCGATGACCACCTGCTCGACCGAGGCGTCCAGCCCGCCCAGATCAGCCTCGATGGTGTCCGTGAGTCCCTCGGGGAGACTGCGCTTCGGCAGCCGTCGTACCAGGCCGGAGGGGTGGCGGGGCTGGTTGTAGAAGACGAAGTCCTCGTCCGAGCGCACGCGGCCACCGGCTCCGAGCAGCAGGGCCGAGGCGTCCACATCGGGAACTCCGGCGCCCGGGGTCCAGCACAGCACGGCCCGTACGGCCATGGCGTCCAGAGGGACGTTCGAGCCTTTCACCATCGCGTGCGTCATGCCCGTCATCCTGCCTGCTGGCTGCCCACGCGGACAACGCGGGGGTCGTACCCGATGTCTTCGGGGCGCGCCGGAAGCACACGGTCCGAGGCGCTCCGAACCATCGGGAAATGGACGAGTTACCCGGAATTCATGCACGTGGGGAACTGTTGACACCCGTCCGTACGTACTATTACCGGCCATGCGTTTTCGGGCCGGTCGGTCAGTTCGGGGGAGTTACATGCGTCATTTCGGGCATATTGCGCCCGCTACGAGGGAGGGTCTGTTCTTCCAGGAGCCGTGCGAGTTCGGTCCGGATTCGTCGGCCCGCGTGCTGTCGGCTGCCCTGGGCGCGACCCTGTACAGCCCCGCCACCCGTCCCGGGCTCGCTGACGACATCGTCAAGCAGGCCGGGCGCGGTGTCGTCTCGATGGTGCTGTGCCTGGAGGATTCGATCGACGACTCCGAGGTCGCCGGTGCCGAGGAGAACCTGGTCAGGCAGTTCGCCGATCTCGATGCGAGCAGCGTCGAGGTGCCGCTGCTCTTCATCCGGGTCCGCGAGCCGGGCCAGATAGGCGACCTGGTGCACCGCCTCGGTGACACCGTCCGCATGTTGTCTGGTTTTGTACTTCCGAAGTTCAATGAAGAGCGTGGCGTTCCCTTCATGGAAGCGCTTGCCGACGCCGAAAAGGCATGCGGGCGGCGCCTGTTCGCGATGCCCGTTCTCGAATCGCCCGAACTGCTGCATCTGGAGACCCGGGGCGAAACTCTCCAGGGAATAGCCCGCACCGTCGACAAATACCGCGACCGGGTGCTCGCGCTGCGGCTCGGCGTCACCGACTTCTGCTCCGCGTACGGACTGCGCAGGGCGCCCGACATGACGGCGTACGACGTCCAGATCGTCGGCGCCGTCATCGCCGACGTGGTCAATGTGCTGGGCCGGGCGGACGGCACCGGCTTCACGATCACCGGACCGGTATGGGAGTACTTCCGGCTCCAGGAGCGCATGTTCAAGCCCCAGCTGCGCCGCAGTCCCTTCCTGGAGGGCCGGGCCGAGGAGCTGCGCACGGCGCTGATCGAGCACGACCTGGACGGGCTGCTGCGCGAGATCGAGCTCGACCGGGCCAACGGCCTGCTCGGCAAGACCTGCATCCACCCCTCGCACGTCGCGCCCGTGCACGCGCTGTCCGTGGTCAGCCACGAGGAGTACAGCGACGCGAAGGACATCCTGCGGCCGGAGCGCGGCGGCGGGGGCGTCATGCGCTCCGCGTACACGAACAAGATGAACGAGGTGAAGCCGCACCGGGCCTGGGCCGAGCGGACCCTGCTGCGGGCCGACGTCTTCGGCGTGGCCAGGCAGGACGTCGGCTTCGTGGAACTGCTGGCCGCGGGCCTCGCGGAGTGATGCGGGCAAGCGGAGTGAACGGGCAGCCGGCGAGGGCGGCGGGAGAGCCGGCAGGGGCAGCGCAAGAGCCGGCAAGGACGGCCAAGGAGAAGGAGACGGCGGACGTGGTGTGGTCGGGCAGCTGGGTGGCGGAGCGACTGGGCGTCGAACTCGTCGGCGACGGGAGGCCCGACGGCGACCGAGAGCTGAAGGACCTGCTGGGCCTCGCCCTGCGCCGCAACCCCAAGCGGGCCCACCTCCTCGTGTCGAACGTGCTCGGCAAGCACGTGCCGCAGAGGCCCTCAGTGGTCTACGGCACCGGATTCGAGCTCGGCCGGCGGGTGCGCGAACTTCTCGGTGACGCCGAGGCGCGCAGGGCCGTCGTGCTCGGCTACGCGGAGACGGCCACCGGCCTCGGCCACGCGGTCGCCGACGGGCTGGGCGTGGCACCGTACCTCCACTCGACCCGCCGCCCCGTCGAGGGCGTGGCGAGGGCGGGCGGCTTCGAGGAGTCCCACTCGCACGCCACCTCGCACCTGCTGCTCCCGGAGGACCCGGCACTACTGGCCGGCGACCGCGGCCCGACAGGCACGAACACGGACGCGCCGCTGGTGCTGGTGGACGACGAGTTCTCCACGGGCAACACCGTGCTCAACACCATCCGCGCACTGCACGAGCGGTATCCGCGGAGCCGTTACGTCATCGTCGCCCTGGTGGACATGAGGTCGCCGGCCGACCGGGGACGGCTGGCCGGGTTCGCCGCGGAGATCGGCGCCCGCGTCGACCTGGTGGCGCGCGGCGCAGGCACGGTCACCCTCCCGGAGGGCGTGCTCGCGAAGGGCCAGGCGCTGGTCGCCGCGCACGAGTCGGAGCCTGCGGGTGCCACGGCGCACGGAGCGGCCGGTCCCGCCGCCCCCGGCTTCGGGCCCTGTACCCGGGTGGACCTCCGGTGGCCCGCCGGTGTGCCCGACGGCGGACGGCACGGCTTCACCCCCGCCCACCGGGCCGCCCTGGAACCAGCCCTCCCCGCCATGGCCGCCCGCATAGCCGGAGCCCTGGGCGACGCGCGCCGCATACTGGTCCTCGGATTCGAGGAGCTGATGTACGCCCCCCTGCGGCTGGGCACGGCCCTGGAGGAGCACACCGACGCCGAGGTGCGCTACTCCACCACCACGCGTTCCCCCGTCCTCGCCGTGGACGACCCGGGCTACGCGATACGGACCCGGCTGGTCTTCCCGGCCCACGACAACCCGGCCGACGGGCCCGGCGACCGGTACGCGTACAACGTCGCGGGTGCCGGTTTCGACGCCGTGGTGCTCGCCGTCGACTCCGCCGCCGACACCCCCGAACTGCACGCCCCCGACGGCCTGCTGGCGCAGCTCGCCGCGCACACCGACCACGTCCTGCTCGCGGTCGTCCCCTCGTACGTCCCGTCGCGCCCCCACCCGCGCGCCCCCGAACGGCAGGAACCCCCCGTGCTGCCCGAGCCCCTCCGCGGCCCCGCCTTCTCCTCCTACGCGCCCGACGAGGTCGGCTGGCTGCTCCAGGACCTCTCGGACACCGAGCTGGAGGCGCCCACGGAGGAGCGCGAGGAGGCGATACAGAGCGGCGGCGCCCACTACGCCGAGTCGCTGCCCGTCGAGTACCAGCCGTCCGCCGAGTACCAGGAGCTGTTCAAAGCGGCACTGGAGCTGTCGGCCGCCCGGGTCGCCCGCGCCGTCGGCACCGTCACCGAGACGGTCCTCGCCGAGCGCGGCCCCCGCCCGGTCCTGGTCTCGCTGGCCAGGGCCGGCACGCCCGTCGGCGTACTGATGCGCCGCTGGGCCAGGCACCGGCACGGCATCGACCTGCCGCACTACGCCGTCTCCATCGTGCGGGGCCGCGGCATCGACGCCAACGCCCTGCGCTGGCTGGCCGCCCACCACGACCCGGCGGACGTCGTCTTCGTCGACGGCTGGACCGGCAAGGGCGCGATCACCCGCGAACTGGCCGCGGCGCTCGACGGGTTCGACGGGTTCGACCCGGAGATCGCGGTGCTGGCCGACCCGGGCGGCTGTGTCCGTACCTACGGCACTCGCGAGGACTTCCTGATCCCGTCCGCCTGCCTCAACTCCACCGTCTCCGGGCTGATCTCGCGGACCGTCCTGCGCGCCGACCTGGTCGGCCCCGAGGACTTCCACGGTGCGAAGTTCTACCGTGAGCTCGCGGACACCGATGTGTCCGGCCACTTCCTCGACACCGTCGCCGCGCACTTCGACGAGGTCGTCGACGCCGTGGACGCCGAGGTCAAGGAGCTGCTCGCGGCCGATCGCGCGCCCACCTGGGAGGGCTGGGCAGCCGTGGAGCGCATCAGCGAGGAGTACGGCATCCACGACGTGAACCTCGTCAAGCCGGGCGTCGGCGAGACGACCCGCGTACTGCTGCGCCGCGTCCCGTGGAAGATCCTCGCCGGGCGAGGGGCGGGCGCGGACCTCGACCACATCCGTCTGCTGGCCGAGCAGCGGGGCGTTCCGGTGGAGGAGGTCGACGGACTCCCGTACAGCTGCGTCGGGCTGATCCACCCGAAGTACACCAGGGGCGCGACGGGCGCGGACGGCAAGGCGGTGGAGTCCAAGTGACCACCCCCGCACCTTCGCCCCCGGCGACGGCCGACGCCGGCGCCCCCGTCACGCTCGTCGCCAGCGACCTCGACCGCACCCTGATCTACTCCACGGCAGCGCTCCAGCTCGCCATGCCGGACGCCGCGGCCCCCCAGCTGCTCTGCGTGGAGGTGTACGACCACAAGCCGCTCTCCTACCTGACGGAGACGGCCGCGGCGCTGCTGGACGAACTGGCCCGCACCACGGTCTTCGTCCCGACCACCACCCGCACCCGCGAGCAGTACGGACGCATCCATCTGCCCGGTCCCGCATCCCGGTTCGCGATCTGCGCCAACGGCGGACACCTGCTCGTCGACGGCGAGTCCGACCCCCACTGGCAGCGGCAGGTGGCCCGCAGGCTCGCCGAGGACTCCGCGCCCCTCGCCGAGGTCCGCGCCCACCTCCTGGCCGCGGCCGACCCCGCCTGGCTGCTCAAGGAACGGGTCGCCGAGGACCTCTTCGCCTACCTCGTGGTGGACCGCCCGCTGCTGCCCGAGGACTGGGTCAAGGAACTGGGGGAGTGGGCGCTGACGCGCGGCTGGACGATCTCCCTCCAGGGCCGCAAGCTCTACGCCGTTCCGGGCCCGCTCACCAAGAGCGCCGCCATGAACGAGGTGGCCCGACGCACCGGCGCCACGCTCACCCTCGCCGCCGGCGACAGCCTCCTGGACGCCGACCTGCTCCTCGCCGCCGACCGCGCCTGGCGCCCGGCCCACGGCGAACTGGCGGACACCGGCTGGAGCGCCCCGCACACGGAGGTGACGGCCGAGCGAGGGGTGGCGGCGGGCGAGGAGATCCTCCGGCACTTCCTCCGGGCGGCCGAGGAGCTCCGGGGCGCTGACGAGTTCCGGGCCGCCGACGAGGCAAGATCGTCCTGACACCGGGCGCACGCGCACCGGCCGATCGACGCTGCGAGGAGCGCAGGATGGCCAAGGGCAACGAAACCAGGATCACGGACGAGCTGTACGCGTACATGCTTGCGCACAACCCACCGCTCGGCCCGGTGCAGCGCGAGCTCGTCGAGACCACGTACGCACGCCTGCCCGAGCACGCCGGCATGCAGTCGGCCGAGGAACAGGGGCCGCTGCTCGCCTTCCTCGTCCGGCTGACCGGGGCCCGGCACATCGTGGAGGTCGGGACGTTCACCGGGTTCTCCGCCCTGTCGATGGCGCAGGCCCTGCCCGCCGACGGCAGGCTGATCGCCTGCGACATCTCGGAGGAGTGGACCGCCTACGGCCGGGAGGCCTGGGAGAAGGCGGGCGTCGCGGACCGGATCGAGCTCCGTATCGCCCCCGCGCTCGACACCCTGCGGGCGATGCCGGCCGAGCCGCACATCGATCTCGCCTACCTGGACGCGGACAAGGGCAACTACATCCCGTACTGGGAGGAGCTGGTGCCCCGGATGCGGCAGGGCGGCCTGATCGTCACGGACAACGTGCTCTTCCACGGCGCGGTGACCGACCCGGACGCGACCGGCGCGGCGGCGGCGATCAAGGAGTTCAACGAACACGTGGCCGCCGATCAGCGGATGGACAGCGTGCTGCTGACCGTGTCCGACGGCCTGACCCTCTCCCGCAAGCGTTAGCAGCCCGCCCGGCGCATCCCGCCGCGCTCAGCCGCAGCAGCCCCCACCGCAGCACCCGCCACCGCCACCGCCGCCCCCGCCACCGGCCGACGGGGCGGCGGGAGCGGACTTGGCGGACGACCCGCCGACGGCCACGGTGGAGAGCAGCTTCACGGTGTCGGCGTGCCCGGCTGGGCAGGAGGCCGGGTCGGAGGACTGGGCCATCGGGCGGCTGAGTTCGAACGTGTCTCCGCAGGAGCGGCAGCGGAATTCGTAACGAGGCATGGCCCCAGGCTAACCGCGACCGCGGGCTCAGGGGCAGCTCAGGGGGCAGGCTCAGGGGGTGCGCCGGACGACCGGCATCGGCGGCGTGGTCGCCCTCCGGCTCACCTGCATTTCCCGTTCGGCCTCCTCGGGGTGACGTGCCCGCCAGTACGGGTTGTCGTGCGGCAGGCCGCCGCTGACCCGCCCGTACATCCCGAAGACCATCAGCATCAGGCCGACCACAAAGCTGAACAGCACGTTCTGGAGGTGGAACGCGAGGAAGTTGTAGTCGGTCTCCAGCAGCGCGAGATTGACGAAGCCGCTGAGGATGAAGGCGATGCCCAGAATCATGTTGAGCGTCGAGGCGAAGTTGCCGCCGATCACCATCCCGATGAACAGGAGCAGGCCGACGCAGATGGACAGGACGCTGAGCGCGCCGTTGGTGTTGAGGCCCGCGACGGTGGCTCCGCCGGTGTTGAAGAAGCCGATCTTGTTGATCAGCCCCAGGACACCGAAGGCGAGCAGCACCAGCCCCATCAGCCCCGCTCCGACCCGGTAGACGCGGCTGAGCCGGTGATCGACCGGCAGATGCTGGTCGAGCCGGGTGACCTTGCGTTGGCGGGGGGCCCGTTGCCCCGTGGTGTGCAGCACGTGGGTGGCCATGTCGGTCGTCTCCTTCGGGCGTACTACCAGGATCCGCCCAAGGCGTTGTCACCGCACACCAGAGCCCCACGACAAGCGCGGCTGGGCGGCCTGCACCGCGCAGCCGGCTCGGCTCGGCTGCTGCGCCCCGCAGGCCGCACCGCGCAGCCGGCACTGCTCGACCGGCTCGGCTCGGAGGGGCCGGCACCGCTCAGGCGCCCGCCCCGCGCTCCTCACGGATCTCGGAGACCACCCGCGCGGCCGTCCGCCGCACCGCGTCGGTCTCGGTCAGGAAGTGCCAGTAGTCGGGGTGACGCCCGTCGAGCCCGGCGACGGCGCGGTCCAGCCGGGCCACGGCATCGTCCAGCGGCCGGGCATGGCGCGGATCGGGCGTGCTCCGGCCGTCCATGGCCAGGCGCTGCGCGTCGCGGACCGCGAACCTGGTCCGCTGGATCTCCTGCTGCGGATCCTTGGCCACGCCGTCCAGCTGGTGCAGCCGGTCACCGGCCGCGGACACCGCCTCGTCCGTCGCGTTCAGCAAGGCGCGGACCGTGCTCAGCCGGGACGTCGCATCGGCCCACCGCTGCTCGTCCCGCGCCTGGGCGGCCTCCTTCAGCTTCTCCTCGGCCTGCCGCACATTGACGGCCGCCTGCTCGGGAACGGGCTGGAGGTCCTGCCAGCACGCCGCCGAGAACCGCCGCCGCAACTCGCTCAGCACCGGCTCCACCGACCCCGCCCGGGTCGTCAACGCCTGGGCGCGCGTACGCAACGACACCAGCCGGTGGTCGATCTCCGCGGCCCGCTCGGGCAGCTTGGCCGCCTCGGCCCGTACCGCTTCGGCATCGCGCAGCACCCGATCGGCCCGCTGCAGGGTCTCCGCGACGCCGTGCCGGCCGGCGCCCTGGTTGAGCTTGGTCAGCTCGGGGGCGAGAGCCGCCAGCCGGGCGGCGAGATCATCCGCCCGCAGCCCGGACGCGCGCACCGCGTCGAGAGCGTTGCTCGCTCCCAGCAGAGCCTGCCGGGCCCGCTCCACGGCGGGCGCGAGCCGCGCGAGCTGCGTCTCCGCACTGCCCAGCAGCGGACCGAGCCCCTGCGCGAACCGGTCCAGCTCGGCCTTGACCCGTACCAGCTCGTCCTTGGCCGTGGTCAGCTCGGCCCGCGCGCGGGAGGCGACCGAGTGCTCCAGATCGTCCCGGTCCAGGTCGTGCGCGTCGACTGCCGTGATGTATGTGTGGCTGACCTCGTCGATCCGCCGCCCAAGAGCGCCGAAGTCGTCCACGGCCTTGCGCGCGGCGGGCGAGCTGTCCACGGCGGTGATCGTCTCGATGGAGATCCGCAGATCGCGCTGGGCCGTGTCCAGCTCGTAGAAGGCCGAGGCGGCGGCGTCCTTCGCGGCCTGCGCCTCGGCGCGCTGACTCTCCCCGCGCCCGCCGAACCAGCGCCTCGTACCGCCACCCGCGAAGGCGGCCGGCAACGCGGCGGCGAGCAGCGGCACCGGCAACAGCATCAGCACGAAGACGTCCCTGACGGCGGAAACCCCACCCGCTCTCGCCCGTGGCTGCGCGTGTGTCGCCGTCACATCCCTCTCCCGTGCCGTTTCGCCCTGCCCGGTACATTCTCCCACCAGGTAAGGACGAACACACGGGCCGGTTAGTTCACGCTTCGGACGGTGACTTCGCCGTTGTCGCTCCGGGCCTTCACCACATGAGCGCTGCCCTTGCCGCGCGGCACGTCCACCGAGGTGCGCCCGTTGTCGGCGGCGGCGTCCACCGCGTACTTCACCAAGCCGCCCGGAAGACCGATGGTGATCGCCCCGTTGTCGCTCACGGTGTCCACGAGATCCGGCACGGCGCTGAACCCCAGCCGGATGCTGCCGTTGTCCGACCGCGCCGACACGGACCCGGCCCTGATCCCCTCGGCGACGATGGCACCGTTGTCGCTGGCCAGCTCGAGCGGCCCGGTGGAGTCCCGGACGGTCACCTTGCCGTTGTCGGCGGTGAGCGTGAGCGGCGTACGGAACCCGGAGGCGACGATCTTCCCGTCGTTGCCCTCCACGACCACCGCCACCCCGCGCGGCACCTTCACCTGATGCTCCGCGGCACAGTCACTGATCAGCGCATCGCACTTCACCCCGAGCGTGAGGGTGTCGTCCCGCATCTCCCACCGGGGGTCGGGCCCGTCCCCGAACATGACCCAGCCGTCGACCCGGCGGGTCACCTCGACCTTCTGCACATCGGCCGGCACGAGTTCCAGCGAGGACTGCCCGGAACGGATGGTCAGCGTCTTCCCGCTCAACGCGAACGACTTGTGCTCGGCCGGCGCGTCGCCGACATCCGTACTGCCACAACCGGACAGAACGAGAGCCATGAGCACGGCGCCACCGGACGCGATGAGTGTGCGGGTACGGACTGCCACGATGATCTTTCCCCCAGGTCGTACGGCGAACGCTCCGATACTGCGACCCTCACCGTACGTACGCCCCCGCCCCCACCAGAATCCGGACGGCCACCGTGCGGGGGTGGGGATAACCCCCGCCCCCGCACGTCGAGGGGCTTCCTGTTCGCTGCTGCCGGGAAGCGTTTGTGACCACGGGCCGTAGTCCATGTACGCTGTTGCTTCATCCACGGGTGCGTAGCTCAGGGGTAGAGCGCTGCTCTTACAAAGCAGATGTCGGCGGTTCGAAACCGTCCGCGCCCACAGTAGGAAACCGCAGGTGAGAGCCTGATCGGGCCCTCCGGTTCACGTGAGC
>NZ_JBIWKI010000050.1:0-39584 GCF_044765565.1 Streptomyces sp. NPDC102437
GGGGTATCAACATATCTGGCGTTGACTTTTGGCACGCTGTTGAGTTCTCAAGGAACGGACGCTTCCTTCGTACTCACCCTCTCGGGCTTTCCTCCAGGCTTTTCCCTTCGGTCTTGCGTTTCCGACTCTATCAGACTCTTTCGTGTCCGATTCCCGGTCGAAGCGAGATCCTGCTTTTCGCCTTCCAGTTCTTCGCTTTCGCGTTTCCCTTTCCGGCGATTCCAACCTTACCAGACTCTTTTCCGTCCCGTTTCCGGTCCGAATTTGAATTCTGGTGACCTTTGGAGTGGCCTTACCTTTCGGCGCATCCGACTTTATCAGAAGTTCTGAGTCGGAATTCCCGCCCCATCCTGGGCGCTCAGCGCACACGAGTGTGCGCGGTGCTTCCCGGTCAGGCGGAGCCGTAAACGTACTGGAGCGGGGCGCCCCGATGCAAATCGGGGGCCCCGCTCCGGAGTTCGCGCCGGTCTGCGTCAGACCTCGACGACGACCGGAAGGATCATCGGGCGCCGGCGGTAGGTGTCGGAGACCCACTTGCCCACCGTGCGGCGAACGAGCTGCTGGACCTGGTGCGGTTCCAGCACGCCGTCCTGGGCGGACCTGTTGATCGCTTCCTCGATCTTCGGCACGACCGCGCTGAACGCCGAGTCGTCGATGCCTGAACCGCGGGCGTGGATGTCCGGTCCCCCCGTGATCTTGCCGGAGGTGCTGTCGACCACGATGAAGACGGAGATGATGCCCTCTTCGCCAAGGATCCGGCGGTCCTTGAGCGAGGTCTCGGTGACGTCGCCGACCGAGAGGCCGTCGACGTAGACGTAACCCGCCTGGACCTTGCCGACGATCTTGGCCCGGCCGTCGACGAGGTCGACGACGACGCCGTCCTCGGCGATGACGATGTGGTCCTTGGGCACTCCGGTGAGCGCGCCCAGTTCGGCGTTGGCCCTCAGGTGGCGCCATTCGCCGTGGACCGGCATCAGGTTCTTCGGCTTGCAGATGTTGTAGAAGTACAGCAGCTCGCCTGCCGAGGCGTGGCCCGAGACATGGACCTTCGCGTTGCCCTTGTGGACGACGTTGGCGCCCCAGCGGGTCAGGCCGTTGATCACGCGGTAGACCGCGTTCTCGTTGCCCGGGATCAGGGACGACGCAAGGATCACCGTGTCGCCGGGGACGATCCGGATCTGGTGGTCGCGGTTCGCCATCCGGGACAGGGCCGCCATCGGCTCGCCCTGGGAGCCCGTGCAGACCAGCACGACCTCGTCGTCCGGCAGGTCGTCGAGGGTCTTGACGTCCACGATCAGGCCGGCGGGGACCCTCAGGTAGCCGAGGTCGCGGGCGATGCCCATGTTGCGGACCATCGAGCGGCCGACGAAGGCGACCCTGCGGCCGTACTCGTGTGCCGCGTCGAGGATCTGCTGGATGCGGTGGACGTGGCTGGCGAAGCTCGCCACGATGATGCGCTTCTGGGCGTTGGCGAAGACCGTGCGCAGGACGTTGGAGATGTCCCGCTCGGGCGGTACGAAGCCCGGGACCTCGGCGTTCGTCGAGTCTGAGAGGAGGAGGTCGATGCCTTCCTCGCTCAGCCGGGCGAAGGCGTGCAGGTCGGTGAGCCGGCCGTCCAGCGGGAGCTGGTCCATCTTGAAGTCGCCGGTCGCGACGGCCATGCCCGCAGGGGTGCGGATGGCAACCGCGAGGGCGTCCGGGATCGAGTGGTTGACCGCGATGAACTCGCAGTCGAACACGCCGATGCGCTCGCGCTGGCCCTCCGCCACTTCGAGGGTGTACGGACGGATGCGGTGCTCCTGGAGCTTCGCCTCGATCAGCGCGAGGGTCAGCTTGGAGCCGATGAGGGGGATGTCCGGCTTCAGGCGCAGCAGATACGGGACACCACCGATGTGGTCCTCGTGGCCGTGCGTGAGGACGATGCCCTCGATGTCGTCGAGGCGGTCCCGGATCGTGGTGAAGTCCGGCAGGATCAGGTCGATTCCGGGCTGCTCCTCCTCGGGGAAGAGGACTCCGCAGTCGACGATGAGCAGGCGGCCGCCGTACTCGAAGACCGTCATGTTGCGGCCGATTTCGCCGAGGCCACCGAGCGGGGTGACCCGCAGGCCGCCCTTCGGGAGCTTCGGCGGGGTGCCGAGTTCGGGATGCGGATGACTCAAAAGACTCTCCTTACCACGCGCGCCACGTACCGCTTGGGCACGTGGCGCGCATGTCATTCGTGCACTTGCTGTTGTCTGTGTCTTGGCTCTTGCGAGTGTTCTTCGCGTATTCAGTTGTGAAGTCTGTGGTTACAGCTCTACCCCGCCGGCGGCGAGATCGATCTTGAGCTGGGCCGTTTCCTGCTCGGTGAGCTCCACCAGCGGTAGGCGCAGCGGGCCTGCGGGGAGGCCCTGGAGCGCCAGGGCGGCCTTGGTGGTGATCACACCCTGGGTGCGGAACATGCCGGTGAAGACCGGCAGGAGCTTCTGGTGGATCTCCGTGGCCTTCTGGACGTCGCCGCCGACGTGGGCCTCGATGAGGGCGCGCAGGTCGGGGGTGACCACGTGGCCGACGACGGAGACGAATCCGACGGCGCCGACCGAGAGCAGCGGGAGGTTGAGCATGTCGTCGCCGGAGTACCAGGCGAGACCGGAGCGGGCGATGGCCCAGCTCGCTCGGCCGAGGTCGCCCTTGGCGTCCTTGTTGGCGACGATGCGCGGATGCTCGGCCAGCCGTACCAGTGTCTCCGTGTCGATCGGCACACCGCTGCGGCCGGGGATGTCGTAGAGCATGACCGGCAGGCCGGTGGCATCGGCGATCGCCGTGAAGTGGCGGAAGAGGCCTTCCTGCGGCGGCTTGTTGTAGTACGGGGTCACGGCGAGGAGGCCGTGGGCGCCGGAGCGTTCGGCCGTACGGGCGAGCTCGATGCTGTGCCGGGTGTCATTTGTGCCGATGCCGGCGACGACGTGGGCCCGGTCTCCCACGGCTTCCAGTACCGCCCTGACGAGCTGGTCTTTCTCCGCGTCGCTGGTGGTCGGGGACTCGCCGGTGGTGCCGTTGACGACCAGGCCGTCATTGCCTGCGTCCACCAGATGGACGGCGAGCCGCTGGGCACCGTCGAGGTCGAGTGCGCCGTCCGCCGTGAAGGGCGTGACCATAGCGGTGAGGACCCGCCCGAAGGGGGTCTGCGGAGTGGAGATCGGAGCCATGGGTAACACGCTACTCGCTGCTCAGGACCCAATGCCCCCTCGGGGGGACAAGCGATAGGAGCCCGGCACTGCCTGCTCGGGGGTTCAAGCAGTGCCGGGTCCGTTTGATCAGCCTAGATGAACTTCACGAAACGCCGCAATACGGACACCGCTTACGGGGCCACGCGTCCGTTCTTGTTGAAGGCTGCATGGGTGAGCGGCATGAGACGGGCCCAGTGCTCCTCCATCTGCTGACCGACCATCTCGATCTCGCGCTGCGGGAAGGACGGCACCTTCGCCAGCTCGTGCTGGGTGCGCAGGCCGAGGAAGTGCATCAGCGAGCGGGCGTTGCACGTGGCGTACATCGAGGAGAAGAGACCGACGGGGAGCACGGCGCGGGCGACCTCTCGGGCCACTCCCGCGGCGAGCATCTCCTGGTACGCCTCGTACGCCTGGCGGTAGGAGTCCTCCATGACGCGGCCGGTGAGCTTCTGCTGGGCCTGGGTGCCCTCGACGAACTCGTACTTGCCGGGGCGGCCCTGCTGAACGAGCTTGCGGGAGGCGTCCGGGACGTAGAAGACCGGCTCCAGCTCCCGGTAGCGGCCCGATTCCTCGTTGTACGACCAGCCGACGCGGTGGCGCATGAACTCGCGGAACACGAAGATCGGGGCGCTGATGAAGAAGGTCATCGAGTTGTGCTCGAACGGGCTGCCGTGGCGGTCACGCATCAGGTAATTGATGAGCCCCTTGGAGCGCTCGGGGTCCTTGGTGACCTCCTCCAGGGACTGCTCGCCGGCCGTGGAGACACGGGCCGCGAACAGGACGTCGGAGTCGCCCGCGGCGTGTTTCACCAGCTCAACGGTGACATCGCTGCGGAAGCTGGGCTTTGCGGGCTCGGGGGTCTCGGTCACCGGCGGGGTCCTTCCAGTTGCGTCGCTCGGGCGGCGCCCACTCTACGGGCCACCACTGACAACCGGGCCGGAAGGGCCGTCCAGGGATTTCTTCGACGAATTCGGCGATTCGCGGCACCGATCGGGCCTGCCGAGCGTCTGACTCAATAGCAGCATCCGTAACAGAGTTCAAGGAGACCTTCCTCATGTTCCGCCGGCGTGAATCCGTCCCGTTCTCGTTCGTGGCCGAGAGCGACCGATTCCGCAGTAACGTCACTCCCCCGCCCCGGGAGCGCGCCACCGTCTCCCAGCTGGCCAGCCGTTCCCTCGTGGGGCTGACCGTGGTCGGCGGCCTCGTCGGGGCGCTGATTCTCGGCCTGCCCGCGCTGAGCCCCGCCCAGAGCGCCTCGCACGCCGAGCAGACCGAGGCCGTCCACGGGCACTGACTCGTACGGCCCCCCTGGGGTGGTCGGGTCGGCGGCCTCCTCGGTAGCCTCACCGGGCACAGCAATCGAGCGTGTTTGTGAGTGAGGATCAGTCGTGCCCCTGCCCTTCCTGACGGCCGACCACGCGTTTGACGCCAGCGCCGAGGACATCGCGCTGCCGTTCGACGACCACGACAGTTGGCGGCGACCGTACCGCCCCGGCCCCTGGCGGGTCGGGGCGGCGGCGTTCCTGCTGCTGTTGGCGTCCTTCGTCCTGCTCGCGGGAATGATCATCGCGTTCGCCGGGGCGTTGCCGGGCGCGGCGGTATGTCTGGGACTCGCCCTCGCGATCATCTTCTGTGCGCTGCGGCTGCTGCGGGTCGGTGCGTGGGTCAGCCGGCACGGCGTGCGCCGGGTGGCCTTCTTCACCAGCGTCACCGTGCCGTGGAACCGGGTCGCTGCCATCCGTACTGTGCAACAGCCGGTGAGGTGGCTCGGGTTCCCGCGCACGGTCCAGGGGCAGGCGCTGATCCTCGTACGTCAGGGGGGCGAGCCGATTCCGCCGCTGCTCACCGACAACAACGCCGACTTCCTGACGCGGAGCGAGGCGTTCGACCGCGCCGCCGACACGGTGGAGGCGTGGGGGGACGAGTACCGGCGGGTCTGAGGTCTCCGGACAGTTCGGCGGGACGCCCGTCCCAGCCCCTTCAGGGGGTGCTGGGACGGGCGTCCTTCATGTGCAGGGCGATGGCGCGCTGCATGGCCTTGCGCGCCCTGGGGGTGTCCCTGGCGTCCTGGTAGGCGACGGCGAGGCGGAACCAGCAGCGCCAGTCGTCCGGGGAGTCCTCGGTCTCCTCGCGGCGGCGAGCGAACACCGCGTCCGCCGAGTCGCGGTCGATACGGCCGGACGGGGTGCGGACCAGTTCGTCGACCGGCAGGCCGCCCTCCGCGTCGAGCTCCGCGGCCAGCGCGTTCGCCCGCGACACGAACTGGGTGTTCTTCCAGAGGAACCAGATGCCGATCACCGGCAGGATCAGCACCGCGACCCCGAAGGCGACCGTCAGCAGCGTGCCGTGCCGGATGAGCAGCACGCCACGGCTGCCGACCAGGGCGAAGTAGAAGACCAGGACGGCAGCGGTGACGAAGTAAGTGATCTTTGCGCGCATGGCAGGGCTCAGTCAGTTCAGGTCGAGGAAGTGTTCCAGGCCGAACGTGAGGCCGGGAGTGGTCACCACGCGGCGCACGCCGAGCAGGATGCCCGGCATGAAGCTGCTGTGGTGCAGGGAGTCATGGCGGATGGTGAGCGTCTCGCCCTCGCCACCGAGCAGCACTTCCTGGTGTGCGAGGAGGCCGCGGAGCCGGATCGCGTGGACCGGGACCCCGTCGACGTCCGCGCCGCGGGCGCCGTCCAGGGCCGTGGCGGTGGCGTCCGGCTGCGGGGCGCAGCCGGCCTTGCGGCGGGCGTCGGCGATCAGCTGGGCGGTGCGGGTGGCGGTGCCCGAGGGGGCGTCGGCCTTGTTGGGGTGGTGCAGCTCGACGACCTCGACGGACTCGAAGTAGCGGGCGGCCTGCTCCGCGAACTTCATCGTGAGGACGGCGCCGATGGAGAAGTTCGGCGCGATGAGCACACCGGTCTCCGGGGAGCCGGCCAGCCAGGTGTTCAGCTGCGCGAGCCGTTCGTCGGTCCAGCCGGTCGTACCGACGACGGCGTGGATGCCGTGCCGGACGCAGAAGTCGAGGTTGTCCATCACCGACGCGGGGGTGGTGAGTTCGACGACGGCCTGGGCACCGGATTCCGTGAGGGTCTCCAGCTTGTCGCCACGGCCCAGCGCGGCCACCAGCTCCATGTCGTCGGCGGCCTCGACGGCTCGTACCGCCTCGGATCCGATACGGCCCTTGGCGCCGAGAACGGCCACGCGCAGCTTGCTCATTGCTCTGGTTCCTTAACGGTGGGGTTAGGAGACCGCTTCTTCGAGGCGGTCGGCCTGCTTGTCCTTGAGCGGGCCGATGACGGAGAGGGAGGGGCGGTGTCCGAGGACCTCGCCCGCGACCGCGCGCACGTCGTCGGGGGTGACCTGTGCCATCCGGGCCAGCATGTCGTCGACCGACATCTGGTCGCCCCAGCACAGTTCGCTCTTGCCGATGCGGTTCATCAGCGCGCCGGTGTCCTCCAGGCCGAGGACGGTGGAGCCGGAGAGCTGCCCGATGGCGCGGCCGATCTCCTCGTCGGTCAGTCCTTCGGACGCCACCCGGTCGAGTTCGTCCCGGCAGAGCTTGAGGACGTCGTGGACCTGGCTGGGCCGGCAGCCCGCATACACCCCGAAGAGTCCGCAGTCGGCGAAGCCCGAGGTGTACGAGTACACGCTGTAGGCGAGACCTCGCTTCTCCCGTACCTCCTGGAAGAGGCGTGAGCTCATGCCGCCGCCGAGGGCCGCGTTGAGGACGCCCAGCGCCCAGCGGCGGTCGTCGGTGCGGGCCAGGCCGGGCACGCCGAGGACGACGTGGGCCTGCTCGGTCTTGCGGTTCAGCAGCTCGACCCGGCCTGCGGTGCGCAGGGTGCGGGCGCCCTCGCGCGGGGCGACCGGGACGGCGTCAGTACGGGACAGGGCGCCCGCCCGCTCGAACGCCTTGCGGACCTGGCGTACCACCGTGGCGTGGTCGATGTTGCCCGCGGCGGCGACGACCAGGTGCGTGGGGTCGTAGTGCTTCTTGTAGAAGCGGGCGATCCGGCCGCGGTCGAGCGCGTTGATGGTGTCGACGGTTCCGAGGACCGGGCGCCCGAGGGGGGTGTCGCCGAGCATGGTGTGCGCGAACAGGTCGTGCACGCAGTCGCCCGGATCGTCCTCGGTCATCGCGATCTCTTCGAGGATGACGCCGCGCTCGGCGTCGACGTCCTCGGCGGTGATCAGCGAGCCGGTCAGCATGTCGCAGACGATGTCGATGGCCAGCGGCAGGTCGGTGTCGAGTACCCGCGCGTAATAGCAGGTGTACTCCTTCGCCGTGAAGGCGTTCATCTCGCCGCCGACCGCGTCGATCGCGGCGGAGATGTCCAGGGCACTGCGCTTGGCGGTGCCCTTGAAGAGGAGGTGTTCGAGGTAGTGCGTCGCGCCGTTCAGGGTGGGGGTCTCGTCGCGTGATCCGACGTTGGCCCAGATACCGAAGGTGGCGGAGCGTACGGAGGGCAGGGTCTCGGTGACCACCCGAAGACCGCCGGGCAGCACGGTGCGGCGGACCGTACCGATGCCGTTGGTGCCCTTGAGAAGCGTTTGGGTACGGGCGACGGCCCGCGCCTTGGAGGAGGCGCGGGCCGTCGTCACGGAACTACGGGACGTCACTTGGCGGCGTCGTCCTTCTTCTCGTCCTCTTCACCCTCGATGACCGGGATCAGGGAGAGCTTGCCACGGGAGTCGATCTCGGCGATCTCGACCTGGACCTTGGTGCCGACACCGAGCACGTCCTCGACGTTCTCCACGCGCTTGCCACCGGCGAGCTTGCGGATCTGCGAGATGTGCAGCAGACCGTCCTTGCCCGGCATGAGGGAGACGAAGGCACCGAAGGTGGTGGTCTTGACGACCGTACCCAGGTAGCGCTCGCCGACCTCGGGCATGGTCGGGTTGGCGATCGAGTTGATCGTGGCGCGGGCGGCCTCGGCGGCCGGTCCGTCGGCGGCACCGATGTAGATGGTGCCGTCGTCCTCGATCGTGATGTCGGCGCCGGTGTCCTCCTGGATCTGGTTGATCATCTTGCCCTTGGGGCCGATGACCTCACCGATCTTGTCCACCGGGATCTTGACGGTGATGATCCGCGGGGCGTTCGGGGACATCTCGTCCGGGACGTCGATGGCCTCGTTCATCACGTCGAGGATGTGGAGGCGGGCGTCGCGGGCCTGCTTCAGCGCGGCGGCCAGGACCGAGGCGGGGATGCCGTCGAGCTTGGTGTCGAGCTGGAGCGCGGTGACGAACTGCTTCGTACCGGCGACCTTGAAGTCCATGTCGCCGAAGGCGTCCTCCGCACCGAGGATGTCGGTGAGGGCGACGTAGTGGGTCTTGCCGTCGATCTCCTGGGAGATCAGGCCCATGGCGATACCGGCGACGGCGGCCTTGAGCGGCACACCGGCGTTCAGCAGCGACATGGTGGAGGCGCAGACCGAACCCATGGACGTCGAGCCGTTGGAGCCCAGCGCCTCGGAGACCTGGCGGATCGCGTAGGGGAACTCCTCGCGCGTCGGCAGCACCGGCACGATGGCGCGCTCGGCGAGCGCGCCGTGGCCGATCTCGCGGCGCTTGGGCGAGCCCACGCGGCCGGTCTCACCGACGGAGTACGGCGGGAAGTTGTAGTTGTGCATGTAGCGCTTGCGGGTCACCGGGGAGAGGGTGTCCAGCTGCTGTTCCATGCGGAGCATGTTGAGGGTGGTGACGCCCAGGATCTGGGTCTCGCCACGCTCGAACAGCGCCGAGCCGTGCACCCGCGGGATGGCCTCGACCTCGGCGGCGAGCGTACGGATGTCCGTGACGCCGCGGCCGTCGATGCGAACCTTGTCCTTGATGACGCGCTCGCGGACCAGCTTCTTGGTCAGCGCGCGGTACGCGGCGGAGATCTCCTTCTCGCGGCCCTCGAAGGCCGGGAGGAGCTTCTCGGCGGCGATCTCCTTGACGCGGTCCAGCTCGGTCTCGCGGTCCTGCTTGCCGGCGATGGTGAGCGCCTGGGCCAGCTCGGACGTCACGGCGGCGGCGAGCGCCTCGAAGACGTCGTCCTGGTAGTCCAGGAAGACCGGGAAGTCACCGGTGGGCTTGGCGGCCTTGGCGGCGAGGTCCGACTGGGCCTTGCAGAGGACCTTGATGAAGGGCTTCGCGGCTTCCAGACCGGCGGCGACGACCTCCTCGGTGGGGGCCTCGGCGCCGTCCTTGACGAGCTGGATGGTCTTCTCGGTGGCCTCGGCCTCGACCATCATGATCGCGACGTCGCCGTCCTCCAGGACGCGACCGGCGACGACCATGTCGAAGACGGCGTCCTCGAGCTCGGTGTGCGTCGGGAAGGCGACCCACTGGCCCTTGATCAGGGCGACACGGGTGCCGCCGACCGGGCCGGAGAAGGGCAGGCCGGCCAGCTGCGTGGAGCAGGAGGCGGCGTTGATCGCGACCACGTCGTACAGGTGGTCGGGGTTGAGCGCCATGATCGTCTCGACGATCTGGATCTCGTTGCGCAGGCCCTTCTTGAAGGAGGGGCGCAGCGGGCGGTCGATCAGGCGGCAGGTGAGGATCGCATCCTCGGAGGGCCGGCCCTCACGACGGAAGAAGGAGCCGGGGATCTTGCCGGCGGCGTACTGCCGCTCCTCGACGTCCACCGTGAGGGGGAAGAAGTCGAGCTGGTCCTTCGGCTTCTTGGAAGCGGTGGTGGCCGACAGCACCATGGTGTCGTCGTCCAGGTACGCGACGGCGGAGCCGGCGGCCTGCTTGGCCAGGCGGCCCGTCTCGAAGCGGATGGTGCGGGTGCCGAAGGTTCCGTTGTCGATAACGGCCTCGGCGTAGTGGGTCTCGTTCTCCACTAGCGTTTTCTCCGATACATATCGTCTTCTCGCCCCCACGCCCGTGTGGCGGGGGACGGTAGCGGAGAAGCCCTCCATCGGCGGGCCGGTCTTCGATCGAAGCACCCGGGTCGATGAGTCCGGGGGCCACTACCGAGGACCGGCGGCGGGGAGGTCTGCTTCTCGCTCGTCTGCGGTCGTTCTCCGACCAGGTTACTGAGATTCGGTTCTGCTTGGCATTTCCGGCCGTGCGGGCGAACCGTCACGTCCGGTGGCTGCCCACATACGCATAATCGTACGTACAGCAAAGGGAGCGGCCCCCTCAGTGGTGGGAACCGCTCCCTTCACGGCGAACTACTTGGCGCCGCCGGCCGCACCGCGGCGGATGCCGAGGCGGTCGACCAGGGCACGGAAGCGCTGGATGTCCTTCTTGGCCAGGTACTGAAGGAGGCGGCGACGCTGGCCGACCAGGATCAGCAGACCACGACGGGAGTGGTGGTCGTGCTTGTGCGTCTTGAGGTGCTCCGTCAGGTCCGAGATCCGGCGGGAGAGCATCGCGACCTGGACCTCGGGGGATCCGGTGTCACCCTCCTTCTGGGCGAACTCGGACATGATCTGCTTCTTCGTAGCGGCGTCGAGCGGCACGCGTACTCCTCTTGATGTTCGATGCGCCCACGAGTGCCCCTGGTCTTGATCGCAGGGGAGCTTCCATGACTCGGAGGCGAAGGTCCGATGAGCGCAGATCCCAGGATGATCCGGGAGCGCGTACACAAACGGCCGTCACACAGCGTACCAGTCCGGCGCAGCCGGGTCGGCCGCGCCGGATGCCCGGGTCAGCTGATGAGAGCGCGGATCGACTGGTGGGGGTCGAGAACGGCGAGGCAGACGGGGATCGGGGTCGGGAGCACACACGCTTCGGCGATCTCCAGGAAGCGTCCCCGGAACGGGGACACTCCCTTGCACGGCACGACCAGACCGATGGCGGTGAGCAGTCGGCGAAACGGGTGGAGAGGCCGGGCAGGAAGGCGAGGACGCCCACAAAGAGCGGCGCGCGCATCGCCGCGGTCCCGGCGGGCTCCAGGCCGGCGGGGATCGCGACGAAGGTCACCAGTACGCCGAGGGCTGCGGCGAACACGAACACGACGAAGATTCCGTCCCCGCCGGAGCGACGATCATGAGGATCGCCGCGACCACCGGCACGGCGGCGCAGGCGAGCAGGAACTGGCCCCTGCCGATGCCCTGCCCCTCGCTGAGCGACAGCGGCCCGGCGCCGGAGACATCGGCGTTCGCGAGCGTGCCGCTGCCCAGCGCCGTGGACGATCCCCGGTCGTCGTGGACGCGGGCACGAACGCAGGCGAGCGCGCGGGCGAGGGCGAGTACAGCGACGATCGCGGCGAGGACGCCCGGCAGCCCGTGCACGTCGTGCCGGGGGCCGGAGTGCCACAGCACGAAACCGAGCAGGACCAGCAGGAGCTCCCCCGCGACGAGCCCGGCACCGCCCATGAGGCTGTCGCCCCAGAGGGTGCGGTCACGGGCGACGGCGGTGGCGACCGCGTCATAGACGTCGTCGAAGACGGTGACCCGGCAGGAGCCGGCCCATGCTCTCGGCCCGCGCCGGATGCCCGGACGCCTCGGCGCAGCGGCGGACGGCGGAGACGACGAGGGTCTGGCGGTGCGACGACCGTTGGCACACCGCCCATGCGGTGGACCGCTGGCCCGAGTTGGGCCGGGGGCGCCCCCTCTTCCGCACCTCGTCTCGCTGCTGACCTCGGTTCCCGCGTATGCGACGAGCTTCAGCCTGACGGTGCGACACCGTGCGCGTCAGGGCAAGCGGTGGAGCCCGGGCGTGCCCAGGCGTGGACGACCCTGGCGCAGGCCGCGGGTGCCGGTCTCGAATGCGTCGCCTTCCATGACGTGGGCAGGGTTTTGCCGACCGGAGCGACAGTGGGCAGCCCGGTGGTGGTGGTGCGGGGCGGCAGGATGCGCCCGCCCAGTGGCCGGGTGGTGTCCTCGCCCTGGCGGACGGTGTCACGCTCTGGGTGGCGGGCGGCGAGCGCCACTGGGTGATGACGAGTGCGACGGACATGGAGACCGGGCTGCTCGGCACCGCTCGCCGGATGGACTGGCCGGGACCGACCGGGAACTGGACTGGCCGCAACTGGGCTGGCTGGGGACTGGGCTGGACTGACCGGATGGGCTGAACTCTTCTGTTCGCGACCCTGGACCTGCGGCTTCCGGAAGGATGGCGGGGGAACGACACCGCTCGATCGAAGGGACGCCGACATGGGCACCCAGCAGGAAAAGGAAGAGCTCTACGCTCTCGACATCTCGGACGTGACGTGGCTGAGCGCACCGGGGACCGAGAACGTCGAGGAACGGGTCGAGATCGCGCATCTGCCGGGCGGTGCGGTCGCCATGCGCTCGTCGTTGGACCCGGAGACCGTGCTGCGGTACACGGAGGCCGAGTGGCGTGCCTTCGTACTGGGTGCACGGGACGGTGAGTTCGACCTCACGTAGGCACGGGCCGGGTGGGGAGGTGGCCGCCTCGTGAGGGCGGCCTCTCCTCATCACGGCTGGATATGTCGCGAATCAACGGCTTCGATCTGTGCACTCCGCCGCATTCGGTCTCCCGGGGCGAGTAAGTGATGCACGGGACAGCTCTTGCGGCGCCGTACGCCCTGCCGGAGCGGGCCCCATGACGATTAGGGTGGGTCCGGGCGCGGCAGAGGAACCTGCGGGGGCAGGCAATGCGTGTCCCAGGGGGAGAGCCGGGCGGTCGGACAGACGGAAACGGTCGCCCCCACCCACCACGGCACAAGGGTGCTCGACCACACCAGGAGGCAAAGTGAACGGCGATCGGGACGAGATCCGCGGGGGCTGGAACAAGCCCGTCGACGAGTCGTCCGACGCGGAGCCCGCAGAGATGACGGGTGAGTTCACCATCGACTACACCCCGCCCGCCTGGTACACGCAGAACGCGCCGGGGGACTCGTCGGGGGGTGCCGGTACGCATCTGGCGCCGCCTCCGCCGCCGAGCGGAACGCCGCTGTCCGTGCCCGCGCCCGCTCCCGGGGGCGGTTTCGACTCCGACTGGACGCCGCCGCCCGCGCCCATTCCCGCACCGCCAGCGCCGGCCGCACCCATGCCGACGCCGGTTCCCGCCCAGTCCTCGGCGGGTGACGCCGCGTCTGCTCCCGCGGGCGGGACGGGGGATTTCGGCGTTGCGTCGGACCCGTTCGGGGGCGGGGACGTGGAGAGCGGCTCGACGATGCGGTTCTCGCCGGCCTCGCTGAAGCGGCAGATCGCAGAGATCGAAGGGCACTCGGCGGACGAGGGCGGGACCGGGGGCGGGGACAACGCCGGGAGCAACTCGGGGCCGGACCCGGACGCCGGTTCGGGCCCCGCGCAGACCGGTGCCGGTGACGGCGGTACGGGTACGGATGAGGTGCCCGGTACCGGCTCTGTCTCTACCCCCGCGCAGACCTCGGACGCGTCCGCCGAGGAGCCCGATGGCGCTGCCGCCCCGGGCACCGGTGCGGACCCGGCCGATGCCCCGGCGGACGGACCGCAGGACTCCGCTGCCGCCCCTGCCCTCACCGACGCCGCTGTCGCCGTCGCCGACGCGGCCCCCCAGGACGTACCGCCCGCCGACGCGCCGCAGGGTGTCGTCGCGCCCGTCGCACCGAGCCCTTGGACGCCCGCGCCGCCGCAGGGCGCCCTGCCGCCGCTGCCGCCCTCCTTCCAGCCCGCCGCGCCGCAGCCCACCGCGCCCCAGCCGGCCCAGCAGTGGCCGGCTCCGGGCCCGACCGGCCAGGCGCCCGGCGGCTACGGATTCCCGCAGGCCGGGGCGGCTCAGCAGCCGCAGGCACCCCAGCCGCCCCAGGGCGGTTACGGATTCCCGCAGCAGCCGGCTCCGCCGGCTCAGCAGACCCCGCCCCAGGGTGGCGGCTACGGATTCCCGCAGGCGTCACAGCAGCCGCAGGCACCGCACCAGCCTCAGATGCCCCAGGGAGCCCAGGCGCCCCAAGGAGCCCAGCCGGCCCAGGGTGCTCAGTGGCCCGCGCAGCCGGGCACACCCCTGCCGCCGCAGATCCCGCAGGGAAGCCAGGCCCCGCAGCCGCATGCCCAGCCCGCGCCCCACCTGCCCGCGCAGATCACTCCTCAGCAGCAGGCCACCCCTCCGCAGCAGGCCCAGCACCAGCAGCCTCAGCAGGCCCAACACCCCCAGCAGGGACAGCCGCAGCAGGGGCAGCCGGTGGACCCCCGCACCGGGGGCGCCTGGCCGACCCCGGTCACCCATGACCAGCGCGAGCGTTCCGTGCCCGGCGCCCCGCTCGGGTACACGGCCGCCGTGGAGCTCTCCTCCGACCGGCTGGTCCGGGGCAAGCAGAAGGCGAAGAGCAGCCGCACTCCGTCCGGCGCGTCCCGCTTCAAGCTGGGCGGCAAGAAGGAGGAGGCCGAGCGGCAGCGCAAGCTGGAGCTGATCCGTACGCCCGTGCTGTCCTGCTACCGGATCGCGGTCATCAGCCTCAAGGGCGGTGTCGGCAAGACCACTACGACCACCGCCCTCGGCTCGACCCTGGCCACCGAGCGGCAGGACAAGATCCTGGCCATCGACGCCAACCCGGACGCGGGCACGCTCGGCCGCCGGGTGCGCCGCGAGACCGGTGCCACCATCCGTGACCTGGTCCAGGCGATCCCGTACCTCAACTCGTACATGGACATCCGCCGGTTCACCTCGCAGGCGCCCTCCGGACTGGAGATCATCGCCAACGACGTGGACCCGGCGGTCTCCACGACGTTCAACGACGAGGACTACCGGCGCGCGATCGATGTGCTGGGCAAGCAGTACCCGATCATCCTCACCGACTCGGGCACCGGCCTGCTCTACAGCGCGATGCGCGGGGTGCTGGACCTCGCCGACCAGCTGATCATCATCTCGACGCCGTCGGTCGACGGTGCGTCCAGCGCGTCCACCACGCTGGACTGGCTCTCCGCGCACGGGTACGCGGAGCTGGTGCAGCGCTCCATCACCGTCATCTCCGGGGTCCGTGAGACCGGCAAGATGATCAAGGTCGATGACATCGTGCAGCACTTCGAGACGCGCTGCCGCGGCGTGGTCGTCGTACCGTTCGACGAGCACCTGTCGGCCGGTGCCGAGGTCGACCTCGACATGATGCGGCCCAAGACCCGCGACGCGTACTTCAATCTCTCCGCGATGGTCGCCGAGGACTTCGCCCGCGCCCAGCAGCAGCAGGGGCTCTGGACCTCGAACGGCTCCACCCCGCCGCCGCAGTACGCCCCGCCGATGCCCGGCCAACAGCAGTACGCCCCGCAGCAGCAGCCGCCGCAGGGGTACCCGCAGCAGCAACAGCAGCCGTACGGCGGTCAGCAGCCCCCGCAGCCGTATCCGCCGCAGCCCGGCCTTCCGGGACCGCAGCAGAACGGCTGGCAGCAGGGGCAGCCCGGCCAGCCGGTTCCGCCGGAGCCGCAGGGTCCGGTACCGCCCGCCGGATGGCCGCAGCAGCCGCCGCCAGCGCCTCAGCAGTAAGGCATCAGAGGTCTAAACCAATGAGGGCCCGCACCGTCTCCACGGTGCGGGCCCTCATTGCATTCCCGCAGACCACACGCGGTTTCGATGACCGTTGACGCAGCTCGACCCCCGCTGATAAACCTTCGCTTCACCAGCTGGCGAACCACAGATCAACCCGCCTTCTCCGTGCGAGTCATGACGCGAGGTCCCTGACCATGGTCGAAAGAGTTCCACCACGCTCCGCCCAGCCACGCTCACGTCTGCGTTTCCTCCTGGCCTCCGGTGCCGCCGCACTGGCGCTGGCCGCCGGATCCATCGTCCCGGGTGTGCCGCTCGGTGCCGCGCCGCAGCAGGCGCAGGCCGCCGACAGCGGAAAGTCGACACTGACCGTCGCCGTCGCACAGAGCGTCGACTCGTTGAGCCCGTTCCTCGCTCAGCGGCTCATGAGCACCAGCATCTCCCGGCTCATGTACGACTTCCTCACCAACTACGACCCCAAGGACAACCACGCGATCCCCGGCCTCGCCACCAAGTGGGAGCCGTCCGCGGACAAGTTGACCTGGACGTACACCATCCGGTCCGACTCCAAGTGGTCGGACGGGCAGCAGGCCACCGCCGAGGACGCGGCCTGGACGTTCAACAAGATGATGACCGACGAGGCCGCCGCGCAGGCCAACGGCAACTTCGTCGCGAACTTCAAGAAGGTGACGGCTCCCAGTCCCACGCAGCTGGTCATCGAGCTCAAGGAGCCGCAGGCCACCATGGCGGCACTCGATGTGCCGATTGTGCCGAAGCACGTCTGGGAGAAGGTCGGTGACTTCTCCAAGTTCAACAACGACAAGACGTTCCCGATCGTCGGCAACGGGCCGTTCGTCGTCACCGACTACAAGGTCGACCAGTATGTGAAGCTCAAGGCCAACAAGGACTTCTGGCGTGGCAAGCCGAAGTTCGACGAGCTGATCTTCAAGACGTACAAGGACCAGGACGCCGCGGTCGCCGCGCTCCGCAAGGGCGAGGTCTCCTTCGTCGCCGGCTCGCCCGCGCTGACGCCTGCTCAGGCCGCGTCGCTCAAGGGCGACAAGAACATCAAGGTCAACGAGGGTCCGGGCCGCCGCTTCTTCGCCCTGGCCACCAACCCGGGCGCGCAGACCAAGGACGGCAAGAAGTTCGGCAACGGCAACAAGGCCCTTCTCGACCAGAAGGTGCGCCAGGCCCTCTTCCTGTCCGTCGACCGCAAGACCATCATCGACAAGGTCTTCCAGGGCCACGCGGTCGAGGGCCAGGGCTACATCCCGCCGCGCTTCTCCGCGTACCACTGGCAGCCGACCGCCGAGCAGAGCCTGGCGTACGACCCGGCCAAGGCGGCCAAGCTGCTCGACGAGGCGGGCTACGAGCTCAAGGGCGACCAGCGGGTCGGCAAGGACGGCAAGCCGCTCGACCTGCGCATCCTCTGCCACGCGACGGACCCGAACGACAAGGCGATCGGCAAGTACCTCAAGGAGTGGTGGGGCAAGCTCGGCATCGGCCTGAAGGTCGACTGCCTCGACAACGTCTCGGTGCCCTGGTACGCCGGTGAGTACGACCTCGCCTTCGACGGCTGGTCCGTCAACCCGGACCCCGACTTCGTCCTCGGCATCCACACCTGCGCCGCGCTGCCGGTCAAGGCGAAGGACAGCGCCGCCACCGACAACTTCATCTGCGACAAGCAGTACGACGAGCTCTACAAGAAGCAGCTCGCCGAGTACGACCCGGCCAAGCGTGCCGACATCGTCAATCAGATGCAGTCGTGGCTGTATGACTCCGGGTACATGAGCGTCATCGCGTACCCGAACGCGGTCGAGGCGTACCGCACCGACCAGATCAAGTCGATCACGACCATGCCCGAGGCGGCCGGCAACATCTACGGCCAGGACGGTTACTGGAGCTGGTGGTCAGCGGCTCCCGCTTCCGGCGGCAGTTCGGACAGCTCCGGCGGGTCGGGCTCCACCGGCGTCGTCATCGGCATCATCGTGGTGGTCGTGGTGCTCGCCGGTGGCGGGCTGGTCATCGCGAAGCGCCGCCGCAACACGGCTGACGACCGCGAGTAGTCACCCGGACGGGTCGAGAGGGACCGGCCGGGGAACATCCACATCGCCGGCCGGACCCTCCACGTGCAGCAGGAGTAACGAGAGTTCCCCATGACAGCTGACAGCACTCCGGCGCTCGTGCAGATCGCGGACGCGGACACCGACGGCCCGGCTCCGGCCGGCCCGTCGGCCGCCCGCGGTCCACGGGCGCGCAACACCAAGGCCTATCTCCAATACGTGGCGGCCAAGATCGCGGGAGCAGCGGTGTCGCTGTTCGCGGTCCTGGTCACCAGCTTCTTCCTCTTCCGGCTCATTCCCAGCGACCCGGTGAAGCAGATGACGGGCGGCCGGCCCGTCTCCGCGGAACAACTCCAGTCGCTGCGACGCCAGTTCGGTCTCGACCAGCCGATGTGGCAGCAGTTCACGAGCTACGTCGGCGACGCCCTCACGGGCGACTTCGGCACCTCGTTCCAGTTTCACGCGCCGGTCATCGACAAGATCACCGAGGCGCTCCCGGCGACGCTGCTCCTGACCGGCACGTCGTACGTCCTGTACACCGCGCTCGGGGTCTGGCTCGGCACCCGTACCGCCTGGCGCAACGGCTCCACGAGCGACCGGTTCAACACCGCGTTCGCGCTGACGCTCTACTCGGTGCCGGCGTTCTGGCTGGGTCTGCTGCTGATCATCGTCTTCGCGGTGGGCATCGGCCCGATCCCGGGGATGTTCCCGACGGGCGGGCTGGAGTCGGGCGACCAGACCGGCTTCGCCTATGTCCTGGACGTGGCGCACCACCTGGTCCTGCCGGTGGTCACACTGGTCTCCGTCGGATACGCGCAGACGCTCCTGGTGATGCGTTCCTCGCTGCTCGACGAGATGGGCAGCGACTATCTGACGACGGCCCGTGCGAAGGGGCTGCGGGACGACGTCGTACGCCGCAAGCACGCCGTGCCGAACGCGATGCTGCCGACCTTCACCCTGATGTTCGTGAACCTCGGGCATGTGGTCGCCGGACAGATCCTGGTCGAGACGGTGTTCTCCTGGCCGGGCCTCGGCGGCCTCTTCTACGAGGCGCTCAGCGTGCCCGATCTCCCGCTCGTACAAGGGCTGTTCTTCGTCTTCGCAACCGCGGTGATCCTGGCGAACACCCTTGCCGATGTGCTCTATCCGCTGCTCGACCCCCGGGTGGGCCGATGACGACCGAATCCATGCCCACGCCCACGGAGGCGGAGGCCGCGCAGAATCCGCGCGCGCTGGCCCGCGCGCGCAAGCGCCGGTCCGCCGCCCGCTTCTGGCGGGAGTACCGCGGCCACCGGAGCGGACTGTGGGGTCTGGGCGCACTCGTCCTGATCGCGCTCGTCGCCGTGTTCGCGCCGCAGCTCGTCGGGGCCGACTCGCAGAGCGTCACCGGCGCCCCCGGTGGTGCACTGGAGTCGCCGAGCGGTGAATTCCCGCTCGGCACCGACCAGTTCGGCCGCAGCGTGCTGGCGCTGCTGGTGTGGGGCACCAGGGTCTCACTGACGGTCGGCCTGCTCGCGGCGTTCCTGTGCGTCGCCATCGGTACGGTCGTGGGCATCGTCGCGGGCCACTTCCACGGCTGGTACTCGACGGTCCTGATGCGGGTCACCGACTGGTTCCTGGTGATGCCGACCTTGGTCCTCGCGATCGCGCTCGCAACGGTGATGGACCGCTCGATGTGGACGGTCGTCATCGCGATCGGGGTCACGACCTGGCCGACCACGGCCCGGCTGGTCCGGGCCCAGACGCTCGCGGTGGAGTCCCGCCCGTACATCGAGCGCGCCCGTGCGCTGGGCGGCGGCCACGGGCACATCATGGTGCGGCACGTGCTGCCGAACGTGATGCCGCTGGTGCTGGCGCAGACCACGCTGGTGATCTCCAGCGCGATCCTCACCGAGGCCACCCTGGCCTTCCTCGGTCTCAGCGACCCGACCACCACCTCCTGGGGCGGCATGCTCCAGGACGCCCGCGAGGCGGGCGCGGTCAGCGCCGGCGACTGGTGGTACCTGGCACCGCCCGGCATCGCCATCGCCCTGGTCGCCCTGGCGTTCACGCTGTGCGGCCGCGCCATCGAGTCCGTCCTCAATCCCAAGCTGGGGGTGGCCCGTTGAGCACGACGAGCATCCAGAAGACACCGCTTCTCGACGTACAGGACCTCACGGTGACGTACGCCGGCGGGGCACAGGCCGTCCGTGGTGTGAACCTCTCCGTCGACGCCGGGCAGAAGCTCGGCATCGCCGGTGAGTCGGGCTGCGGGAAGTCGACGCTGGCGCTCGCGCTGCTGCGGCTGCTGCCCGCCGGTACGGAGGTGTCCGGCCGGATCCTGCTGAACGGCGAGGACGTCCTCGCCATGAAGTGGGGCCAGGTCCGGGCGGTGCGCTGGGCGGGGGCGTCGATCGTCTTCCAGGGCGCGATGCACTCGCTCAACGCGGTGCACCGCATCGGGGACCAGATCGCAGAACCGATCCTGCTGCACAAGAAGGCGACGCAGGCCGCGGCGGCGAAGCGGGCGGGCGAGCTGCTGGAGCAAGTGGGGCTGCCCGCCGCCCGTGCCTCCGCCTATCCGCACGAGCTCTCCGGCGGTCAGCGCCAGCGCGTGATGATCGCCATGGCGCTCGCCTGCGACCCGGGGCTGATCATCGCGGACGAGCCGACCACGGCCCTCGATGTGATGATCCAGGCCCAGATCCTGCGGCTGATCGAGCAGCTGGTGTCCGAGCAGGACCTCGGCCTGATCATGATCAGCCATGACCTCGCGGTGCTCTCGGACACCTGCGACCGGCTCGCGGTGATGTACGCGGGCCGGGTCGTCGAGGAGGGCCCGGCGTCCGAGGTCTACGAGAACGCGCACCACCCGTACGGCAAGGCCCTGTCCGGCGCCTTCCCGCGCATCGGCGACCCGGCCTCCCGGTTCGCGCCCCGCGGGCTGCCCGGCGATCCGCCGGACCCCTCGGCGCTGCCCGGCGGCTGCACCTTCCACCCGCGCTGCCCGGCGGCCCTGGAGTCCTGCGCGACCGAGGACCAGGAGCTGCGGGACGCGGGGCCGGGGCGACGGGCCGCGTGTGTGCTGGTGGGGCCGGCGGCGGCCGCGGCCCAGGCCCTGCCGGGCGCCGAGGAAGCAAGGAGCACACCATGACACCCACCACTCCCCTGCTCAGCGCTCAGGGGCTGCACGTCACCTTCCCCGGCCGGCGCGGGGCCGCCCCGGCGCGTGCCGTGGACAGCGTCGATCTGGACATCCGGCCCGGCGAGATCGTCGCGCTGGTCGGCGAGTCGGGCTGCGGCAAGACGACGCTGGCCCGTTCGCTGCTGGGCCTGGTCCCGCCGACGTCCGGGCAGGTCACCTTCGCCGGCAAGCCGCTCGACTACGCGAGCCGGGCGCTGAAGGCGTACCGCAAGCGTGTCCAGCTGGTGCTCCAGGACCCCAGCGGTTCGCTCAATCCGAGGCACACGGTGTACGACGCCGTCGCCGAGGGGCTGCGGATCCACGGGTACGCCGGGGACGAGCGGGAGGCGGTGGCCGGGGCGCTGTCCCGGGCCGGGCTGCGGCCGCCGGAACGGTTCTTCCTGCGGTATCCGCACGAGTTGTCCGGCGGTCAGCGCCAGCGCGTCGTGATCGCGGGCGCGCTGGTGCTGGAGCCGGAACTGATCGTGGCCGACGAGCCGGTGGCCTCGCTGGACGCCTCGGTGCGCGGCGAGATCCTGGCGCTGCTGCTGCGGCTGCGGGACGAGCTGGGCCTGTCCGCGCTGGTGGTCACGCACGACCTCGGGCTGGCGTGGAACATCGCGGACCGGGTCGCGGTGATGTACCTGGGGCGGATCGTGGAGACGGGCAAGGTGGAGGATATCCTGACGACCCCTCAGCACCCTTACACACAGGCGCTGTTGTCGGTGCTTCCGGAGTCCGGGGCGGATCCGGTGATCCTGACCGGTGAGGCGCCGGACCCGTCCAGGGTGCCGTCCGGCTGCCGGTTCCACGCACGCTGCCAGGTGCTGGCCTCGGGCGAGGCGGAACGGGCGGGAGTCGCGGACGCCTGCCGTACGAAGGACCTGCCGGTGCTCGCGGGCGGCGAGGAGACCCAGGTGGCGTGCCACTGGGCTGCCGCGGCCGCGAAGGCACGGGCGTAGGTTCTTTCGTCGGCATCAGGGCCACGACGCGGGGCCGGGACCGTCGAGAAGACAACGGTCCCGGCCCCGCGCGGTTCCCGAACAGGAAGAGGTTCAGCCGCGCTCGTATGCGGAGATCAGCTCGCTGCACCGCTTCACATCGGCGGCCATCGCGACGAGCAGTTCGTCGATCGAGTCGAACTTCAGCATTCCGCGCACGTACGCGAGGAAGTCCACCGAGACATGGAGCCCGTACAGATCGAGGCCGACGCGGTCGATCGCGTACGCCTCGACCGTGCGCTCCGTGGCGTCGAACTGCGGGTTCGTGCCGACCGAGATCGCGGCGGGCATCGCCTCGCCGTCCACGTTCAGCCAGCCCGCGTAGACGCCGTCGGCGGGGATCGCGGTGTGCGGCAGGGTCTCCACGTTGGCCGTGGGGAAGCCGAGCTCACGGCCGCGCTGCGCGCCGCGGACCACGATGCCCTCGACCCGGTGCGGGCGGCCCAGGATCTCGGCGGCGCCCGCGACATCGCCCTCGGCCACCAGCCGCCGGGTGAGGGTGGAGGAGAAGGGCTCGCCGCCGCCCGCCTCTCCTCTCACGCGGAGGTCGATGACCTCGACGCGGTAGTCGTAGGTCTCACCGAACTCGGTGAGCAGCTGTACGTTGCCGGCCGCCCGATGGCCGAAGCGGAAGTTCGGCCCCTCGATGACCAGCTGCGCGTGCAGCTTGTCGACGAGCACCTTCACGATGAAGTCGGCCGGCGCCAGCTTCGAGAACTCGGCGGTGAACGGCAGGATGAGCACCGCGTCCACCCCCAGCTCCGCCATCAGCTCGGCACGCCGGTGGTGCGGGGCGAGCAGCGGCGGGTGGCTGCCGGGCCGTACGACCTCGCTGGGGTGCGGGTCGAAGGTCACCACGACCGACGGCACGCCCAGCTCGCGGGCGCGCTCCACGGCCCGGCCGATGATCAGCTGGTGTCCGCGGTGCACCCCGTCATAGGAGCCGATGGTGACGACGCTGCGTCCCCAGTCCTGGGGGATGTCCTCCAAGCCACGCCAGCGCTGCACTCTGACCGCTCCTCGCCCGAACCTGTGTACGTGGGTTTGTCTCTTACGCAGGTCTAAGACTGCCATGCTCACGCCGCGCGGCCTGCATCGGCATCGTCTTCGGGCTGTCCAGCACCTCCATCGTCCGCCGTGCGCCGGGGCCGACGAGCGCCGCCCATTCCTGTGGGGCCTCGGCCAGCCACCCGGTGACCAGTGCGGCGAATCCGGGCACGTCACGGGCGAGCTCGACCAGTCGGCGGTCGAAGCGGGCCGCGCCCTCGGGGGTCCGGACGAGCAGTGTCCCGGTGCGGTGGACCAGGGCGCGGGTACGGGCGGGGGCGCGGGTGCCGGAGCCGGTCGCGGCAGCCCGCAGCAGCGCGTCGAGCACGGCCGGATCCCGGTGAGCGTCCTGCTCGAAGTCCAGCAGGACCTCCAGCAGCTGTTCCCGCAGTGGCGCGGAGGCGGGGCTCCCCGGCGCGGCCAGCACCCCGGCGAGCGCGCCGCGTACCGGCGGCGGTACCGGACGGTCGCGCAGCAGCCCGGTCACCAGGGGCAGCAGCAGGGCGCGGGCGGCGGGGCCGCGCTCCAGTCTCCGGTCGAGGTACGTGGCCGCGTGCACGGCGTCGTCCGGGTGGCTGTCGATATAGGCGCGCACCAGCCCGGCGGTGTGCAGGGCGAGCGCGGGGGCGTCGATCCCGGCCAGCGCGCACAGCGTCCCGCCCGCCCCGTCGTCGGGCCGGGTGAGCCGTTCCCGGTACGCGGCGAGCACCGGCTCGGGGTGGGAGGGCAGGGCGACTGCGAGCGCCTCGGCGGACGGCGCGGGCCCGCCGGCGACGAAGGCCCGGAGCGCCTGCGGAAGGTATCGGTTCCTGGTCCCCGGGTCCTGCACGAGGAGGGTAAGGGCGGCCCCGTGCAGGGCGGCGTCCGCCGGGCGGGCCAGCAGGGCCAGGGCCGATCCGCGCAGCAGCTCGCGGTCGCAGTCGCGGGTGGCGTGGGCGGCGGTGACCAGGGCGTACGAGGCGGCGGCGGTGCGGCGAACACCCCGATCCTCGTCGTGGGCCCAGCGGTGGACCGCCCGGCACAGCGCGGCGGGCTCGTCCTCGGCCAGCGTGGTGAGCAGCTCCTCGGCCCTGGGGTGGGGGGTCGAGACGAGCGCGTCGGCCAGATCGTCGACGGCCAGGTCCCTGCGGGCGTAGAGGAGCGCCTGGGCCGCCGCAGCCACCGTCGGCCGCAACGCGTCCCCGTCCCCGGCGGGCAGTGGCCGCTCGTCGGTGAACCAGTCGCAGAGCAGCGGCTGCACGGTGCGCGGCCGGTCGACGAGCCGCCGTGCCACGGCGTCCAGGAACCGCTCGCCACTGTCGCCGGGGTACCTGCCGCAGGCGCGGTCGCCGTCGGCACGGGGGTCGCCGGGAGGCGGGCCGTCGGCGGGGACCAGCCGCCGGAACAGGTCGATCCGGTCCTTCTCGGAGAGCGTGAGCCGCCGCCAGAACCAGGGCCCGAACGCGGCGTACGTCCCCGGCCCGGCCGGCCCGCCCGCGGCAGCCCGGCGTACCACCCGGCCGGTCAGGAGCCGCAGCACACCGAGATACGGACGGGCGTCGGGCACCCGGAGCAGGGTCTCTGAGAGCAGCCGGACCGCCCACCAGCGGGCGCCGTGCCCCGGTGCGCCGTCCGCCCCGGGGCGGCCTGTGGCGGTGTCCGCCACGCCCCGGTCCGCCTGCGCCGACAGCCGGTCCAGCGCCGCGATGAGATCGGCCAGCTGGTGCGAGAGCGAAGCGGGCCCCCGGCGGCGCCCCAGGAGCAGCAGGGCCTGGATCACCGGGCCGATCCGATGCCGGGGTACGGGCAGGGTGCGTGGCCCCGTCGCCGCCACGTCCGGCGGAATGCGCGGCCCGCTCGCCGCCGCGTCCGGCAGGGGTGCGCGGCCCGTCGCCGATACCGGCTGCCGGGGCCGCGGCACCCGGCGGTCGTCGCGCTCCCCGTCCGCGTGCCACCGGTGCACCAGGGCGTACAGCGCCGCGTCCACGTCCAGGTGGGCGCCCTGCACCCAGTCCCCCAGCTCCTCGTGCGCGAAGCGGTATCCGGCGCCCGCCGGGACGAGCAGGCCCTCGGTGAGGACGGCGGACGCCCAGCCCGTGCGCCACGGGAAGACCTCCTCGAAGGCTTCCCGGCCCAGCTCCCCCTGCCCGGGGCCGAGACAGCGCCGTGCCACCTCGTGCACCTGCCCCGCCACCCGCGCGGCCAGCCTGCGGACCGCGCCGCCCCCCGGCGCCCGGCCCGACGCGGCCGCGATCCTGACCGCGATGCGCAGACACATCAGGTCCAGGTGGGCGGCGAAGACTTCCTCGGTGTCGGGCTGCCCGGCAACGTCCCCGGGCAGTGCGGCGCGCACCTCCGCGAGCAGGCGCAGGGTGAGCGGGTGCCGGTCGTGGCCGGGGGCGAGTGCGCCGGGCGGGATGGCGTACCGCTCGGCCGCCCGTCGGGCCTGGACCGGGGTGAGGTCGCCGAGGCGGACCGCCGGGGGCAGCCGCCCGGCCGGCCTGGCGGGGCGGTGGAGCGCGCCGGGCGGGCAGAGCGCACCGGTGCTCTCCCAGTACTCGGGCCCGCAGGCGACCACCAGCCGGACCCCGTTCCCCCGCAGCCATTCGACGGTGGCGGCGGTCCACCGGGCCGACTCGTGGGCCAGCGCGGGGGGCATCTCCTCGGGGCCGTCCAGCAGGACGAGCAGCGGGCTCCCGGACTCCTCGGCCAGCCGGGCCACCCGCTCGGGGGTGGCGGCCGGCATGTCGCGCCCGCCTCCGGCGGCGGTGACGATCCGTCCGGCCCGGCGCAGCGTACGGGCGACGGCGTCGGCGACCGAGGTGTCGCCGGCCAGCAGATCGGCGCCGCGCAGCCAGAGGGTGGGTGCTGGCACCGGGCCGCGCGCCCGGCGTGCGGTGAGCGCGGCGAGTTCGGTGGTGCGGCCGGTGCCCGGCGCTCCGACGAGGGCGAGGACCGCGGCGGGGCCGTCAGGCGCGGACGAGAACCGGTCGGGGGCCGCGAATTCGGCGAACTCCGCGATGACGTCCGGGCGTTCGACCGGATCGGGCGAGGCGTCCGGTCCGGTCGCCGAGCCGAGCGAGGTCGCGGTGAGGTGCAGGGCGCCCGCGAGATTCAGGTCGCGTCCGTACCCGGGAACGCTCGTCGCGTTGCGCCGCAGCAGCGCGTCGAGCGGACCTCCGGTGCCCGTCGGCCGGAGCGGCACGGCGAACGCCGCGCCCGTGTGCCCGGCGCGCAGCGCGCTGCCCAGCACGGCGATGACCGCTCCGCTCTCCGGGTCGGCGACCGGCCCGCCCACGGCCGTTCCGCCCAGCCGCAGCGCGTCCCTGCCGTCCGTGCCGAGCGCCAGCTCCAGCGCCGCGCCGATCCGGTGGCAGTGGCCGTTCGCGGTGTACGTCACGGGGGCGGTGCCGAGCACCCGGGCCTCGCGCCAGCCGTGCGCGGCGATCGTCACGTACGTACCGGCGTCGATCCGGTCCCGCAGGGCCATCGGGGCGGGCTCCACGCCCAGTGCGGCGGGGCCCCCGGTGTGCAGCAGGGCGAGGTCCAGCGCGGGCAGTGCGGTGATGTCGTCGGCCTCGACGGTGCGGCTGCGGCCGCCCGCGCCGTGCAGTACGAACCGGGTGGCGCCGTCGACCGCTTCGTGGCTGGTCACCACCGTGCCCCGGTCGTCCGCGACGAACCCGGTCCCCCGCGGCCGACCGGCCGAATCGCAGATACGTACCAGCGCTGCCCGGTCCCCGCTTGCCATGGTCCGAACGTTAGGTCCGATGATCAGCGCCTGGGCCACTCGGAGTAAAAGCGCCCCCGAATGCACCCCTGATTCACTCCGAGCGCCTGCCCGTTGGGGTGAATTAATGGCGTCAGGAGGACAGAACATGGTGGGGGATCGTGGAGCGGGCGCAGGGAATGCCCCGCCCGCTCCACGATGGGGTCCCGGGACCAGGCTCTCAGGCGAAGACGGCGAGGCTCTTGGCCTTGCCCTTCTGCTCCTCCACGAGGACCAGGAACCGTCCGTCGGGTCCGAAGACGCCGACCGGCCCCGGCGGGAAGGACGGCATGTCCAGCCGTACGCCGTTCAGCAGCAGCTTGGCGCGCTTCTCGTCCACGTCCCAGCGGGGGAACGCCGAGGCGGCGGCCTCGGCCACCGGCATCACGGTCAGCTCCTCCTGGTGCTGGTCGAGCGTCCGCGCCGCGTCCAGGCCATAGGGCCCGACCCGGGTGCGCCGCAGCGCGGTCAGATGCCCGCCGACGCCGAGCCCGGCGCCCAGGTCCCGGGCGATCGCGCGGATGTACGTACCCGAGGAGCAGACCACGGAGACGACGAGGTCGACGACCGGTGTGCCGTCCTCGGCGGTCTCCGGGCGTACGTCGTAGACGTTGAAGGACGAGATCGTCACCGGCCGGGCCGGGATCTCGAACTCCTCGCCGCCGCGCACCCGCGCGTAGGACCGCTTGCCGTCGATCTTGATGGCGCTGACCTTGGACGGCACCTGCATGATCGGTCCGGTCAGGGCCGCGACCCCGGCGTCGATGCCCTCACGCGTCACCCCGGAGGCGTCGGTGGACGAGGTGATCTCGCCCTCCGCGTCGTCCGTGACGGTGTTCTGGCCGAGCCGGATCGTGCCGAGGTACTCCTTCTCGGTCAGTGCGAGATGGCCCAGCAGCTTGGTGGCCTTCTCGACACCGAGCACGAGAACACCCGTCGCCATCGGGTCCAGGGTGCCGGCGTGGCCGACCCGGCGGGTCCGTGCGATGCCGCGCATCTTGGCGACGACGTCGTGCGAAGTGAAGCCGGACGGCTTGTCGACGATGACAAGGCCGTCCGGCGTTTTCTGCGGTGTCATTCGGAGGCGGTGTCCTCGTCGTTCTCGTCATCCGCCTTGCGGTACGGGTCGGCACCACCGGCGTACGTGGCGCCCGAGGACGCCTCGCGCACCCGGGCGTCCGAGGCGCGCGCCCGGTCGAGCAGGTCCTCGATCGCCTTGGCGTTGCCCGGCAGGGCGTCCGCCACGAAGGCCAGCGTGGGCGTGAACTTCGTCCCCGCCGCCGCTCCGACCGCCGAGCGCAGGATGCCCTTGGCGCTCTCCAGACCGGCCGCGGCGCTCGCCCGCTCCTCGTCGTCGCCGTAGACCGTGTAGAAGACCGTGGCCTCCCGCAGGTCACCGGTGACCCGGGTATCCGTGATCGTCACGTGCGTACCCAGACGCGGGTCCTTGATACCGCGCTGCAGTTTCTCGGCGACCACCTCCTGGATGAGGTCCGCCAGCTTTTTCGCCCGCGCGTTGTCGGCCACTGGTCCGTCTCCTTCTTCGCCTTGCTCAATCGTCTTCGTCGCTGTGCAGCCGCCGTCGTACGGACAGCAGCTCCACTTCCGGCCGTGCGGCCACCAGTCGCTCGCACCGGTCCAGAACATCTGTGAGGTGTCCGGTGTCCCCGGAGACCACGGCAAGGCCGATCTCGGCCCTGCGATGGAGATCCTGACCGCCCACCTCCGCCGCGCTGACCGCGTATTTCCGCTGGAGCTCGGCGACGATCGGACGGACGACGGAGCGTTTCTCCTTCAACGACCGTACGTCGCCGAGAAGCAGATCGAAGGACAGTGTCCCCACATACATGTATGTCCGGATGTCCCGCCGGTTCGGGTTCGCGCCCTGCCAGTGCTTGGCAGGGACACCAGAACCGTACACGGAACGGCCGGGGCCGATCGACGGAAATACGACCCGTCGACCGGCCCCGACTGTTGAGGAGAGCTCCGGAGGGTGTCCCCCGGAGTTCCCCGTGGATCAGCCTCGCGGCTTCTCGCGCATCTCGTACGTCGCGATGACGTCGTCGATCTTGATGTCGTTGAAGTTTCCGAGGTTGATACCGCCCTCGAAGCCTTCGCGGATCTCGGTGACGTCGTCCTTGAAGCGGCGCAGACCGGAGATGTTGAGGTTCTCCGCGATGACCTTGCCGTCGCGCAGCAGGCGCGCCTTGGTGTTGCGCTTGACCTCGCCGGAGCGGACCAGCACACCGGCGATGTTGCCCAGCTTGGACGAGCGGAAGATCTCGCGGATCTCCGCCGTACCGAGCTCGACCTCTTCGTACTCCGGCTTGAGCATGCCCTTGAGGGCTGCCTCGATCTCCTCGATGGCCTGGTAGATCACCGAGTAGTAGCGGACGTCGACACCCTCGCGCTCCGCCATCTGCTGGGCACGCCCGGCAGCGCGGACGTTGAAGCCGATGACGATGGCGTCGGAGCCGGTCGCCAGGTCGATGTCCGACTCGGTGACCGCACCCACACCGCGGTGCAGGACCCGGATGTCGACCTCGTCGCCGACGTCGAGCTGGAGCAGCGAGGACTCGAGAGCCTCCACCGAACCGGACGCGTCGCCCTTGATGATGAGGTTGAGCTCCTGGACCAGACCGGCCTTGAGCGCCTCGTCCAGGTTCTCCAGGGAGAACCGGACACCCTTGCGGGCGAAGTTGGCGTTGCGCTCACGGGCGGCACGCTTCTCGGCGATCTGACGGGCCGTACGGTCCTCGTCGACCACCAGGAAGTTGTCGCCGGCACCCGGGACGTTGGTGAGACCGAGCACGAGGACGGGGGTCGACGGACCCGCTTCCTCGACGTTGTTGCCGTTGTCGTCGAGCATCGCCCGGACACGGCCGTACGCGTCGCCGACCACCATCGTGTCGCCGATGCGCAGCGTTCCGCGCTGGACGAGGACCGTCGAGACGGCACCGCGGCCGCGGTCGAGGTGGGACTCGATCGCAATACCCTGCGCGTCCTGCTCCGGGTTGGCCCGCAGGTCGAGCGAGGCGTCCGCGGTCAGGACCACGGCCTCCAGCAGCTGGTCGATGTGCAGACCCTGCTTGGCGGAGATGTCGACGAACATCGTGTCGCCGCCGTACTCCTCGGCCACCAGACCGAACTCGGTGAGCTGACCGCGCACCTTGGTCGGGTCGGCACCCTCGACGTCGATCTTGTTGACCGCGACCACGATCGGCACCTCGGCCGCCTTGGCGTGGTTCAGCGCCTCGATCGTCTGGGGCATCACACCGTCGTTCGCCGCCACCACGAGGATCGCGATGTCGGTGGACTTCGCACCACGGGCACGCATGGCGGTGAACGCCTCGTGACCCGGGGTGTCGATGAAGGTGATCCGGCGGTCCTCGCCGTTGACCTCGGAGGAGACCTGGTAGGCACCGATGTGCTGGGTGATGCCGCCGGCCTCGCCCGCGACGACGTTCGTCTTGCGGATCGCGTCCAGCAGTCGGGTCTTACCGTGGTCGACGTGACCCATGACGGTCACGACCGGCGGACGGGAGACCAGGGCCTCTTCGCCGCCCTCGTCCTCGCCGAACTCGATGTCGAAGGACTCGAGCAGCTCGCGGTCCTCCTCCTCGGGGCTGACGATCTCGAGGACGTAGTTCATCTCGTCCGCGAGCAGCCTGAGGGTGTCGTCGGAGACGGACTGCGTCGCCGTGACCATCTCGCCGAGGTTCATCATCACGGCGACGAGCGACGCCGGGTTGGCGTTGATCTTCTCCGCGAAGTCGGTGAGGGAGGCACCGCGCGACAGACGGACGGACTGTCCGTTGCCGCGAGGCAGCATGACGCCGCCCACCGACGGGGCCTGCATGGCCTCGTACTCCTGGCGCCTCTGCCGCTTCGACTTGCGACCACGACGCGCGGGACCGCCGGGACGGCCGAACGCACCCTGTGTGCCACCACGGCCACCGGGGCCGCCGGGACGTCCACCGAAGCCGGGACGACCGCCGAAGCCGCCGCCACCGCCGGGACGACCCGCACCGCCACCGCCGCCACCGGGACGGCCGGCGAAACCGCCGCCACCGCCACCGGGACCGGCCGGACGCCCGGCGAAGCCACCGCCGCCGGGACGGCCTGCGCCGCCACCGCCGCCGGGACGACCGCCGCCACCGGGACCACGGCCACCGCCGGGGCCACCACCGGGACGCGGGCCGGCAGCGGGACGCTGCGGCATCATGCCCGGGTTCGGACGGTTACCACCGGGGGCACCGCCCGGACGGGGAGCCTGCGGACGGGGCATGCCGCCCGGGGTCGGACGGGCGCCGCCAGAGCCCTGAGGCCGTCCAGTCTGGGCGCCACCGGGGCCGCCCTGCGGACGCGGGGCGCCCGGACGGTCCTGGCCGCCACCGGGGCGCGGGGCGCCGCCGGGACGGGGCGCCTGCGGACGGGCCATGCCCGTCGAGCCACCGGAGGTGAAGGGGTTGTTGCCCGGACGGGGACCGGCCGGACGTGCGCCACCGGGGCGCGGTGCGCCCTGGCCCGCAGGACGTGCGGGGCGGTCGCCGCCGCGCTCGCCGCCACGGCCGCCATCGCGCTGGCCACCGTCACGCTGACCGCCGGCCGGGGCCGGGCGGGCAGGACGAGGCCCGGGGGTGGCACCCGCGGGACGCGGGGCCTGCTGCTGCGGGGCAGCGGGCTGGGCCGGAGCCGGAGCCGAGAACTCGGCGGCGGGCACCGGGGTCACCGGAGCGGGCTTGGGCGCGGGCTTCGGGCCCGGACGCGGGCCGGCAGCCGGCGCGGAAGGCGCTGCGGGGGTGCTGCTCGCCGGGGCGGCGGGGGCCGGCTTGGGGGCCGGGGCGCCGGGCTTCGGGGCAGCGGGACGTGCCGCAGCGGCCGGGGAGGGCGCTGCAGGCTTTGCGGGCGTCGCCTTACGGGGCGCGCCAGGCTTCGCAGCGGACTTGCCGGCGTTGCCGCCGGGCCCCTGCAGTGCGTCAGTCAACTTGCGTACAACCGGCGCCTCGATCGTCGAGGACGCCGAACGGACGAATTCACCGAGTTCTTGGAGCTTGGCCATGACGACCTTGCTCTCGACGCCGAACTCCTTGGCGAGTTCGTATACCCGGACCTTAGCCACTTCGCTCCTTTTAGGTCCGGGTTACCGCCGGACCGTCGCTACTTCATGGGCGTACTCATCGCGTACTCATCGAGTGCTCATCGCAATCTCGACCTACTTCCAACTCGCGAGGTACCTGACCGCACGGGGTCCCGTGCCGTTCATTTCTTACGGTGTCACCCGCTCGACGAACCGCTGCACTGCGGCGGGGTCGAACGGCCCCTTGGCCTTGAAGGCCCGGGGGAAGGCCCGGCGGCGAACCGCCAGGTCCAGACAGACGGAGGCGGGGTGTACATATGCACCCCGGCCGGGCAGCGTACCGCGCGGATCGGGGACACAAACGTCCTCGTCCGCGACGATGCGCAGCAGCTCGCTCTTGGCCGCCCGCTCCCGGCATCCCACACAGGTTCGCTCAGGGCAAGCACGGGCGTGCGTCCGGCCAGACACGGCTAAGTCTACCTCCCCGCACCGACCTCACCCCTTTGGGGCAAAAATCGAACGGATGTTGTCGTGATCTCAGCGGCACGCCGCTGAGAAATATTCCCGGCAGTCCACACGGGCCACCGGACCAGCGCCCCGCAGGGCGCCGGATCAGCGGCGTTCGGACCGCTCGCGGGCCCGCTCCGCGCGCTCCCGGTCGGCTACGTCGCGCTCGGCGTCGGTCTCGGTGTCCGGGCGGATGTCGATGCGCCAGCCGGTGAGACGGGCGGCCAGGCGGGCATTCTGCCCCTCCTTGCCGATCGCCAGCGACAGCTGGTAGTCCGGCACGGTGACCCGGGCGGACCGGGCGCCGAGGTCGACGACCTCGACCTCGCTCACCCGTGCGGGCGACAGTGCGTTGGCCACCATCTCGGCCGGGTCGTCCGACCAGTCCACGATGTCGATCTTCTCGCCGTGCAGCTCGGCCATGACATTGCGCACCCGGCCGCCCATGGGGCCGATGCAGGCGCCCTTGGCGTTCAGCCCGGAACGGGTCGAACGGACCGCGATCTTGGTGCGGTGACCGGCCTCGCGGGCGATCGCACAGATCTCGACGGAACCGTCGGCGATCTCCGGAACCTCCAGCGCGAAGAGCTTCTTCACGAGGTTGGGGTGGGTGCGCGACAGCGTCACGGAGGGGCCGCGCACGCCCTTGGCGACCCGTACGACATACGTACGCAGCCGCAGGCCGTGGGTGTACTCCTCGCCCGGCACCTGCTCCTGCACCGGCAGGATCGCTTCCAGCTTGCCGATGTCGACCAGGACGTTCTTCGGGTCCTTGCCCTGCTGGACGACGCCGGTGACGACATCGCCCTCGTGGCCCGCGTACTCACCGAACGTCCTGTCGTCCTCGGCGTCGCGCAGCCGCTGCAGGATGACCTGCTTGGCGGTGGTCGCGGCGATCCGGCCGAAGCCGGACGGGGTGTCGTCGAACTCCTTCGGCTCCTGGCCCTCTTCCAGGTCGGCCGGGTCCTCCTTCGCCCACACCGTCACATGGCCGCGCTCGTCGAGCTTCACGCGCGCGCGGCGGTAGCTCCCGTCGGTACGGTGGTAGGCGATGAGGAGGGCCGACTCGATCGCCTCGACGAGCACGTCGAAGGGGATCTCCTTGTCCTGTGCCAAGCCCTTCAAGAGCTTCACATCGATGTCCACGGCTACGCCTCCTCTTCCTTCTTGTCCTTGCGGCTGAATTCGATCTCCACGCGCGCCTTGGCGATCTCGTCGAAGGCGACCCGGCGGGACGTGGGCTTGCGGCCCTTGACACCCGGCACTTCGAGGTCGAGGCCGTCCTCGTCCACGGCGAGGATGCGGGCCACCAGCTCGCCACCCTCGTGCAGGTTGAGTTTGGCCAGGCGGCCCGTGGCACGTACGTAGTGGCGGTGCTCCGTCAGGGGACGGTCGGCACCGGGGGAAGTGACTTCGAGGGTGTACTCGCCGTCGCCCATCGCGTCGGTCTCGTCGAGCTTCTCGGAGATCGCGCGGCTCAGATCGGCGCAGGCGTCCAGCTCGACGCCCTCTTCGGAGTCCACGACGATCCGCAGCACGCGGCGGCGGCCGACCCGGGACACCTCGATCTCTTCGAGATCCAGCTGTTCGGCGCTGACGAGCGGTTCGAGCAGCCCGCGCAGCCTCTCGCTCTGGGTGGTGCTCATCCGGGTGACTCCTCGGCCGCGTGTGCTGTTGTGGGGATCGTCGCGTGTCAGGTCAAAGGGTATCCGGTCCCGAGGGGTGTTGCCGTCCGCCGTCCTCCCGGCCGCGGGTACGCTCGCCTGCGGTGATCACTTCAGGACAGATCCAGTCAAGTCAGGGCCAGGCCCGAAGGAGAACAAGTGCGGCGCACGGGGACGACGCGCAGGGGTGTGTTCACCGCGACGGGAGCCATCGCCCTGGGGGCGGTGCTGGCCGGCTGCGGTGACGGCGCCGGGCGCGGGAAGGACTCCGCCCGGTCCGGGGCGGCGACCACGGCCGAGCAGGCCTTCGCGGCACGGGCGGAGAAGCGGATCCGTACGACGGCCGCACGGACCAGCCTGGAGCTGCTCGGCGGGTACGAGCACGTGATCAGGGCCCATCCGGCGACCGCCGCCGCTCTCGCGCCGCTGCGGGACGCCGTGCGCGCCCACGCGAAGGCGCTGGCCCCCGACAGCACGCAGGCGCTCAGCTTCACGCGCTCGCGCGCGACCGGTGCCAAGGCCGCCGTCGGGGAACTGGCCGCGGCGGAACGCCGTGCCGCGGACGCGCACCTGGCGGCCCTCATGGAGGCCCCGCCGGAGCTGGCGCGGCTGCTGGCGTCGATCGCGGCGGCGGGCGCGGCCCACGCCTATCTGCTGACCGAACTGGCCAAGGAGACCTCGTCATGAGCGCCGGGACACGGAAGGCCGCACAGGCGGCCCTGGCGGCCGAGCACGCGGCGGTGTACGGGTACGGGGTGGTCGGCGGCCGGGTCGCCGACGGCCGCCGGGCCGAGGCGGCGGCGGCCCACCACGCGCACCGGGCACGGCGCGACGCGCTGGTGCGGACCGTGCGCGGGCTGGGCGGTGAGCCGGTGGCGGCACAGGCCGCGTACGCTCTGCCGTTCGCCGTGCCGGACCCGGCCGCGGCGGTGCGGCTGGCGGCCGTGCTCGAGGACCGGGTCGCGGGCGTGTACTCCGACCTCGTGCGGGCCGCCGAGGGGCCGCTCAGGCGGGAGGCCGCCGACGCGATGCGGGAGGCCGCCGTGCGGGCGGTCCGCTGGCGGGGCAGCAGCGTAGCCTTTCCCGGGCTCGCCGAGCGGGCCCGGGAAGGCACCGGTGCGAAGACCGGGACGGCCGCGAGGACCGGGGCCGGTGGGACGAACGGGTCCGGCGCGACGCACTGAAGCAGCTCTGAAAGGGAACAAGGCACGTATGGGTTTCGAACCGCCGCAGCGTCTGGTGCGGGCGCTGGGCGAGTCGTACGGGGACGAAGGTGCCGCCGACTGGCTCGCGCGGCTTCCCGCACTGACCGAGGAAGCACTGTCCGCCACCGGGCGGAACACGACAGTGGAGCGGGTCGCCGCCCCTGGGGGCCGCAGCAGTCTGGTCCTGCTGGTGACCTGTGCCGACGGCACCCCGGCCGCGCTGAAGATCGTGCCGCCCGGGGCCGTCCCCGAGCTGGAGCGGGCCGCGCTGGCCCACTGGAACGGCTGGGGCGCGGTGCGGCTCATCGCGGACGCCCCCGGCGCACTGCTGCTGGAGCGGCTGCACCCCGAGGTGTCGCTGCGCTCGCTGCCGGAGGCGAAGGCGCTGCTGGAGGCGGCCGGGACGGTGCGCAGACTGTGGGTGGAGCCGCCGGCCGGGCACGGTTTCGAGACGGTCGCCGAGCGGACCGGGGGCCGTATCGAGCCGATGCGGGCGAGCGTGGCGGCCGACCCGGGCCTGGAGCCGCTGGTCTCCGCGGCCCTCGCGGCGCGCGAGGCACTGGTCGCCCACTCCCCCGAATTCCTGCTGCTGCACGGCAACTTCCGGCAGAGCAAGGTGCTGGCCGGTGAGCGCGTGCCGTGGCTGACGGTCGGTCCCGAGCCGCTGGTCGGTGAGCGGGCCTACGATCTGGCGCGCCTGGTCCGCGACCGCGTCGAGGATCTGATCGCCTCCCCCGGCGGCGCGGTGACGGCCCGCCGCCGGATCAAGAAGCTGGCCGATTCGCTGGACGTGGACCGGGAGCGGCTGCACGGCTGGACGCTGTTCCGTGCGGTGGAGTCGGGGACCCGGGCGCTGGCAGCCGGCCGCCGCCAGGAGGGCGAGCTGACGCTGGAGTTCGCGAGCTGGCTGTGAGCTGACGAAAGCCGCAGGCCCCCGCGCGGGTGCGCGGGGGCCTGCGGCTTCTCGTGGATCAGTTGTCGGCGGTGAGGCGGGCGATCGCCTCGTCGACGGTGAGCTCCTCGCGCTCGCCGGTGCGGCGGTCCTTCAGCTCCAGGACGCCCTCGGCCGAGCGGCGGCCGGCGACCAGGATCTTCGGGACGCCGATGAGCTCGGAGTCGGTGAACTTGACGCCGGGCGAGATGCCCGGACGGTCGTCGACCAGGACCCGCAGGCCGGCGGCGTTCAGCTTCTCGGAGACATCGAGCGCGAGCTCGGTCTGGAGCGCCTTGCCGGCCGCGACGACGTGGACGTCGGCCGGGGCGATCTCACGGGGCCAGCACAGGCCCTTGTCGTCGGCGGTCTGCTCGGCGAGGGCGGCCACGGCGCGGGAGACGCCGATGCCGTACGAACCCATGGTGACGCGGACGGGCTTGCCCTGCTGGCCGAGGACGTCGAGGGAGAAGATGTCGGCGTACTTGCGGCCGAGCTGGAAGATGTGGCCGATCTCGATGGCACGGTCCACCCGGAGGCCGGCGCCGCAGTTGGGGCAGGGGTCGCCCGCCTCGACGACGACGACGTCGAGGTAGTCGTCGACCTCGAAATCGCGGCCCGCGACGACGTTCTTCGCGTGGGTGCCGGGCTTGTTCGCACCGGTGATCCAGGCGGTGCCGGCGGCGATGCGCGGGTCGGCGATGAAGCGGACCTTCTCCAGTCCCTGCGGGCCGACGTAGCCGCGTACCAGGTCGGGGCGGTCCTCGAAGTCCTCGGCGGTGACCAGTTCGACGGCGGCGGGCGCCAGGTGCTCGCCGAGCTTGCCGAGGTCGACCTCGCGGTCGCCGGGCACGCCCACGGCCACGATCTCGCCGTCGACCTTGACCAGCAGGTTCTTCAGGGTCGCAGAGGCCTCGACGCCCAGGAGCGCGGCAAGCGACTCGATGGTCGGGGTGTCGGGGGTGTCCAGCTCCTCGACGGGGCCGTGCGCCGAGCCGTCCGCGACGACCGCCTTGTAGGTCACGGCCTCGGTGTTGGCGGCGTAGTCGCAGTCGGGGCAGTCGACGAAGGTGTCCTCGCCGGCCGGGGCGGGCGCGAGGAATTCCTCGGAGGCGGAGCCGCCCATGGCGCCGGAGACGGCGGAGACGATCCGGTGGTCGAGGCCGAGGCGCTCGAAGATGCGGATGTAGGCGGCGCGGTGCAGCTGGTACGCCTCGGCGAGACCCTCGTCGGTGGTGTCGAAGGAGTACGAGTCCTTCATCTGGAACTCACGGCCGCGCAGCACACCGGCGCGGGGACGGGCCTCGTCGCGGTACTTGGTCTGGATCTGGTACAGGATCACGGGCAGGTCCTTGTAGGACGAGCACATGTCCTTGACGACCTGGGTGAAGATCTCCTCGTGGGTGGGGCCGAGGAGGTAGTCGGCACCCTTGCGGTCCTTGAGCCGGAACAGCAGGTCGCCGTACTCGTCGTACCGGCCGCTCGCCTCGTACGCCTCCTTGGGCAGCAGTGCGGGCAGCAGCACCTCCTGGCCGCCGATGGCGTCCATCTCCTCGCGCACGACGCGGGTGATGTTTTCCAGGACCTTCTTGCCGAGCGGCAGCCAGGTCCAGATTCCGGCCGCGGTGCGACGTACGTATCCGGCGCGGACGAGCAACTTGTGGTTGAGCGTCTCGGCGTCGGCCGGGTCGTCGCGCAGTGTCTTGATCATCAATCGGGACATGCGCTGGACCTGGGCCATGATGAACTCCTGCTCGGAAAGGGTGATGTGCAGGAGGTTAGCCGGGCGGTGCGGGTGGGCGGAAATCCATTGTCGGCGGCCGTGCGGGGCCCCGGCCCTTGCGACGCAGCGGGAGCGGGGCTCCCATCACGGCGTACGGCTTGGGAGCGCTGGGGAAGAGCACCTGCCGGGCCAGGTCCTGGTAGCCGAGACTGCGATACAGACCACGTGCCGGGCTCTCGGTGTCGATGGCCGAGAGGATGGACCGGGGCTGGTCGACGGCGTCGGTGATGGTGGTGATCAGCGTGCGCCCGATGCCGTGGTTCTGGAACTCCGGCAGGACGTGGAGTTCGGTGATGACGAACGAGTTGTCGAGCCAGTGCACGCAGCCGGTGGCGCGGAGGTACGGCTCGACGACGGTGGACCACCACTGGCCACGCTCGTTCGGCATTCCGTAGACGAAGCCGACGAGCCGTCCGCCGGGGGTGGTGGCGCCGAGGGCGCGGGCGTGCGGGTGGTCGAGGTGTCTGAGGACGATGTGGCGCCGTACCTCGACCTCTTCGGGCCCCAGGCCGAAGGCCACGGCCTGCACGGCGAGCGCCTCGTCCACGCGCGCGGCGAGATCGATGGGCCCGATCCGGACGCTGGGAATGCGGGGGCCGCCCCCGGAAACTGCTGCCATGCGCCGACCCTACTGGCCCCGGTGGGCAACGGCGTACGGATGGGCCGGCCGCCGGCCGGTCAGAACAGCACGCTCATGAACGCGCCGGTCTCCCGGAAGCCGACCCGGGCGTAGGCCCGGCGCGCGGGAGTGTTGTAGTCGTTCACGTAGAGGCTGACGACGGGGGCGACGTCGGCGAGCGCGTAGCGCAGGACGGCCGCCATGCCGGTCTCGGAAAGTCCTTGGCCGCGGTGTTCGGGGGCGACCCAGACGCCCTGGATCTGGCAGGCCTGCGGGGTCGCGGCGCCGATCTCCGCCTTGAAGACGACCTTGCCGTCGTCGATCCGGGCGAAGGAGCGGCCGGCTCCGATGAGTTCGGCGACGCGGGCCTGGTAGAGGAGTCCGCCGTCGCCCGCGAGCGGGGAGATGCCGACCTCCTCGGTGAACATCGCCACGCAGGCCGGCATCAGGACGTCCATCTCGTCCTTGCGGATCCGGCGGACCAGGGGGTCGGGGGTCACGTCGGCGGACGGGCTCTCGGTGACCATCAGCGGCTGGTTCGCCCGGACCTCGCGGGCGGGGCCCCAGCCGGGTTCGAGGAGCCGCCACAGCTGGGCGGTGGGCTCGGCTGGGCCGACGATCGAGGAGCAGCGGCGGCCGGCCCGGCGGGCCCGGTCGGCGAAGGCCCTCACGGCCTCGGGGGTGGCGCAGATGGGGACGAGGTTGGCGCCCGAGTAGCAGAGCGAGCGGAGTCGTCCGTCGGCGTACCAGCCCCACATCTCGCCGCCGAGGCGCCAGGGATCGAGACCTGCGATCTGGACCCGGGACGTCACGAAGGCGTTGGCGACGGGCTCGCTCTCCAGGATGGCGAGAGCGGCTCCGAGGTCGCTGGGTTCGAGGACCCGGGTGGTGGTCTGCGTCAACACGAGGGGGCCTCACCATGCGGTCTGCTGATTTCCGCACTGTAACCGACGCGGCTCATCAGTGCCGCCCGTGCCTGTGAACAGGGGTTGTGGGGGGCGTGAGGTCGCTCACGGCAGCGCCCCGCCGGACGGTGTTCGTCCGGCGGGGCGCTGTGGTGCGAGGCAACGGGTCAGCTGACGGAGACCTCGGGCTCGCCGGAGGCGATGCCGTCCTTCTCCATCTGCTCGGCGATCTTCAGGGCTTCCTCGATGAGCGTCTCGACGATCTTCGACTCGGGCACCGTCTTGATGACCTCGCCCTTCACGAAGAT
>NZ_JBIWKI010000051.1:0-39130 GCF_044765565.1 Streptomyces sp. NPDC102437
CCAAAACTACCTCGACCAGCGCGAGCTACCCCGACCGAAATCCTGGCGAACCCTGGGCACCTGACCACGGCAGCTCCAAGATCCCCGACAGAGTCAAGCTGAACTGCTTGACCAGGAACCGCACCCGGGCGCCTGCGGGGGCTCACCGGCTGGCCTGCGTAACGCCGCTCGCCAGCTGCCCCAGGAAGCTCAGGATGCCCTGGCCCACCGGCGTGGGAGCCAGCAGGACACCCAGCGCCAGGACGATGACCACGGTCATCTTCTCGTCGAGACGGGTACGGGAATGTGTGCGCCGGCGCAGCCGCAAGACGACGATGACTGCGAGCAGCACCGCCACATTGATGGTCAGCAACCGTCAGACCCCCCATTAACCAGCCATCACCACGCAGGGTAGGCAGCGCGCTACCCCCGGCCTTCTTGTGTAGCGGCGTCTTGGTGATGTTGGTGCCGGGTTGCCGACGAATGGCACAAAGCCATCGGGCCTGGCCGAATCCCGCGCGGCCAACTACCAGTCAGCATGCGCGGCCGCGTACGCCCCCCGCTGACCCGCAAACGCAAGTCATCCCGGGCAGGGAAGGACCTGGGGCTGCTGACAGGCGCTCAGAGGCTGGCTGGGCCGTCGGGGTGGGCCATTTCGTGGAGGAGGTAGAGCATCCGGTCGGCGCGGTCGGGGGCGACGGGTACGCGGGGGTTGCCGGTCTTCGGGTCGATGTCGCCGCGCCAGGCGAGGGTCATCTGGTACAGGTCGTGGCGGCGGCCGTATCCGCTCGGAACCGGCCACGGGATTTTGAGGTCGCGCAGGGCGGTGGAGAGGTCGGTGAGGAGGGAGCCCGACCAGACGACGACGGTCTTCCCGTCCAGTGCCGTGCGGATCTCTTCAGCGGCCCGGTCCGGGTTGACGACGTCGTCGGGGATGCCCTTCGAGCGGGGCGGGACGAGGCGCGGCCGGGTGTCGAGCAGGGTTTTGCCGGTGGGGGCGAGTGCGGTGATGTGTGCGGCGGAGGGTGGGCGGCGCCGGCCGGAGGGGGTGGTGCCGCGGTCGGTGTAGGTGACGTGGAGGACGGCGAGGTCCTGGTCCAGGAGCTCGGCGGCCTGGCGCTGGACGTGGGCGCGGCTGTCGGCGGCCTGGCGCTGGGCGGTGCGCAGGCGCTCGATGTGGGCGCAGGTGCGGCACAGGGCGCGGCCGGTGTCGCCCCATGGGGTGCAGGGCTGGTCGGGCCGGGCCCCGCATTCGCCGCACACGCGGTCTGCGGTCGTGCGGCGGGCGGCGGCCGCGGCGAGCTGCGCGGTGGTCGCGGAGGTCGGCTCGGACTCGGTGACGAGGTAGAGGTCGAAGACGCCCCGGCGGCCGGCGCCGTCGCGGCCCTCCACCCTGGCGCGGACCGGCCCGCCCGGCTGGCGCGGCAGGGTGAGGCGCTGGAGTTGGGACTTCGTCATGTAGGTGCCGGTCGGCACCTCGCCCCAGTACGAGTAGTGCTGCACTTCCTGGTCCATGGTCGGCCCTTCCTGACGGGTGCCTACGGTGATGCAACGGGTCGGCGCAGGGTTGGGATGCGGGACGCCGCGCCCCGGCCTCTACGCCGCGAACTCAGCCGCCCCGGACCTGGGAGACCCGGGGCGGCTGACAGGCGCTCAGAACGCCACACAGGGGCGGTCTACGCGGCGAACCCGATGTTGGTGACGTACTCGTACTGGCCCCACTGAGATCCCAGGTCGGCGGCTGACAGGCGCTCAGAACGCCATACAGGGCGGCCTGCGCGGCGAAACATCGTCCATCGCCTCACGCAGCCCCGCCGTCACCTCCCGGGCCTGCTCCGCAGTGAGCGGCGGCCGCACCGGCCCGGCGACGGGCCCAGCAACGTCGTCCTGGTCGTGCTCGTCCATGCCTCCATCGTCCTGCGCGACGGCAGGCTGGTCCAGAGAGTCGGCCTCCTGAGCGCCGATCCGCCCCATCGGCACCACAGGGCCCGGCGGGGGCCAGAACGGCGCTCAGGAGGCGCTTGACGGGCGCTCAAAACGGCGGAGGGCTCTTTCCGGCTGAACCGCCGTGGTGGGCACCGGACCTGTTGGCCCGGTCCGGCCGTGCGTCGCCTCCGTCGACCGGACCCTGTCCAGCGCTGCGTCCTCGCCGTGGCGGTCGACTACTAGCGACCCTTCCGCTGCGCTCCAGGGCTACGGGCTACGCCCTTGCGCGTCCGATGGGGGGCTCCTCCGGACCCCGCCCCCCATCGCCTGGTCCCCGTGCTGCTGCCGTCGTCGACCAGGAGCACGATCAGGCCGCAGGGTGTCCTCCTTCCGCTGCTCCTGGGCTGGCGTCGCCTACTGCGGTGATCAATTGGGCGGGGGGAATGAAGCTCAGCCACATCACGGCACCCCTGTGGCGAGGCAGGCGGCAACGGCGGTTCGGAGGTACCTCGGCCCCGGACGACAGCACCCCGTTGATGTGGCTTGTGAGAAGCCGCGGGCGCCCTCGGTCGCCGACGGTGCTCGGGTGGCACAAGCGGGGCCCGCAAGCCCTCCAGGGCTGAGGACACGCCGCCCTCCTGCGCACCTGCGGACAAGGGCGGACCGGCCTCATGTCCCTGCTGCTCCTTGCGTCGCCGCGACGGCGCAAGGGCGCACGTCGGCACATAGCTTTTGGTGTGTTTGGGGCAACGGGACGGGCGTGCCTCTACTGAAAGAAGAGGCCCATGCTCCTGACCTGCGGAAACGCGAGGCTAAGAGGCGAAAAAGCGCCGGTTACAGGGTGAAAAACCGCCGCTTAGCTACCCTCTGCGCGCACCTCGGCACACGCGACACGCACCCTAACCGGCGGTTTTTCGGATGACGACCTGCTAATTTCCTCATGTAACCGGCGGTTCACCGGAGTTAAGGGGCGGAAAAGCGCCTCTTAACGGGACAGTGGGAGAGGGCACGCATGACCACACGGAGGGGCCGCGAGACCGTGGCCCTGGTTAACTTGGACACCGGCGAGGCGGTAGCCGCTCGTCCGCGTACGCCCCACCAGTTCGACGGGAAGGGGTACACGTTGCAGGCCATCGGTAGCGAGGTCCCGCTGTACTCCCTCGGTCTGGCCGCCGCGGAGTGGGCCGTCCTCGAATGGCTCCGCGAGCACGGCGCAGCGGCCGGGTATGTCTCAGTCGCGCCTGACGAGCTGGCCAAGGCCATCGGCGCCAACGACTCGACGTGTCGCAAGGCCCTGGCCCGCCTGGTCAAGCTCGGGCTTGTGGTGAAGCCCTCCCCACGGGCCGCTGCCTACCAGCTCAACCCGCTCCGATATTGGGAAGGGGCGGGGAGCACTCAGGTCAGCACGTGTCGACGCATCGCGCCGCCCCGCGTGACCCCGGATGACAAAGCGCTCACCAGGACCGCCAACAAGCCCAAGAGCGCCCCGAAGACCACCCGCCGCGCCGTAGGAGAGACGCGATGACGATCATGCCCGTCGATGCTTTCAACCCTGAGCGCGACCTCACGTCGCCGCCGCTCTACTCCCTGAACCTCTCCGCCGCCCAGCACTGCGTGCTCGCATGGGTGGAGGACCACGGCGGCCTATTCGACACCATCCCCGTTCCGGTCGAGACCGTCGCCGAGGACTGCGGCAACTCCGTCTCCACGATGCACGAAGCCCTCGCCCGTCTGGAGGCGCTGAACCTCCTGGTGCGGACGACGGCCGGCCTCTACCGGATCAACGCCCGGTACTACTTCACGCTGCACCCCGAGCTGCGCGAGATGATCACCGCCGCCCTCACTGACCCGCCCGTTACCCCGGACGACCGGGCTCGCGCGCCCCGCAAGGTCGGCAACACCGAGGCCCGGCGCCGCCGGAACATCCGCTCCGTCAGCTGACACGCACAGGACAGCGCTCCCGCTCCGATCTTCCCTGGAGCGGGAGCACAGTCGTATGCGGGACCGAACACGCCCGACCACACGGAGCGATCTTGTTGCGGCGCACCGGTCAATCCGGCCTTATATCTCGTCGTGTTGTGCCCGCTTCGGCAGGGCGACTGACAGCCGCTCAGAGAGGCACGCGGGAGCCGTCTAGGCTGCGAACCCGACGTTGGTGACGTACTCGTACTGGCCCCACTGGGATCCCAGGTCGACGATCGTGTCCTCCCACGCGTCGTCCAGGCCCTGGTGGTCGCCGGCCGCCCAGGTCTCGACGATGCGGTCCCAGCGGCGGACGTTCATCGTCCGGTACTCCACCAGCCGTTGGAGCGGGCGCGGCACCTGCGACTGGTTCAGCGGGTGGATCTCCACCCGGGTCCCGCCGCGGGCGTTCAGGCGTCGCAGGAGGTGTCGGGCGACGTTCTGGCGGCGCACTTGGCGGTAGGCGGCGTCGATGCGGTCCAGGTTGGCGGTCGACGGCTGGCGCTTGCCCTCCAGCCAGGCTTTCAGCGTGCGGTCGGTCACCGTGAGTCCGGCGTCGCGGGCCGCCTGGCGGCTGTGGTCGGTCCGGGTCAGGTAGTGCAGCCGGGCCATGAGACCGCGCTTCATGGTGACCGGGGTGACGATGCCGTCGGCCAGGTCGTCGAGTTTGCGTGCGACGGCGTCGCTGCCCTTGATGCCCCGGGCGCCGAACTTCCCGAAGTCGATGGTCTTCTCCGGCATTCAGTCTTCCTTGCCTTTCCTGGTCGTGTGAACTGGCAGCATTCGATCGTCGGGGGCGGTCACGCGGTGCGGTCCAGACGGGGCGCGGTGGCCGGCGTGATGGTGGTGAGTCCGGCGCGTTCGGCCGCCAGGCGTTGCAGGGCCCTTGCTCGGGAGGCATCGCTGGAAGCCCGCGCCTGGGCGGCCGCTTTGGTGCGCAGGTCCTCCAGCGCCTGGCGGCCGTCCCCGAAGCGCTCTTGCGGCTCGCGGGCCTGGTCGCGGATCTGCCGCCGGGCGGCGGCCAGAACCTTCGCGTCCGTCTTCTTCTCGGCGGTCCAGGCGGCCCTGTGGGCGGCGAGGACCTGGTGGTACCCGGCAGAGGCCTCCGCTCGCGTCTTGACCGCCCCGGCCGCCCCGGCCGGGGGTGGTGCGGTGGTGGGGGTGCTCGGCGTGTTTGGCCCGCAGGAGGCGCGGGCGGTGGTGAGTACGGCGGGGAGCAGGATCTGCAGGTGCTGCACTGTGTCCGGGCCGGCCACGGCGTTGACCTTGGCGATGACCTGCTTCTGGTGCAGGGTCAGCTGGGCGCGGTAGGCGGGTGTGGCGGGAAGCAGGTGCAGGGTCCGGGTCGTGCTGTCGAATCGAACGGCTTCGACTTTCCCGGCGAGTTCGGGTGCGATGACCAGCCACTGATTCATGACGCTGCTGGTCGTGGCGGCCGCGGCCGCCGTCGTGTCCCAGCCGCGTTCGGCGACCATCCGTGCAAGGGCGTCACCGAAGGCGAGCGGGTCGCGGCCGCCGGTCCGTGCCCGCCCCGAAGCAGAGGCACCAGTACGGCGCTTGGGCCGCGGCTGGGCTTTCGCGGCGGCGCGGGCGTTGCGCAGGGCGACCCGGGCGAGATCCACACCACTGCCAGTGAGAATGCCGCTGCCGCTGGGGGTGTCGGTGGTGCCGGTCATGCCAGGGCTCCCGTCGTGGTGGTGAGGAACGCGGCCATGTCGGCGGCCGCAGCGGCGTCGGTGAGGTCGTCCAAGCCCTGCTCGGCCTGGCGGGCGGAGTAGGTAGCCAGCCCTGTCCGGAGACCGGCGAGCACGTCGCGGACCAGGTCCGGCCGTGTCGCGGTCAGAGGTCCGGCGACGGTGTCCTCGTCCCAGCCCTCGGCGAGGTCCGCCTGCTCGGCCCGGTGCTCCGCGGTGGCCTGCCGGGCGAGGCGTGCGCGGATGTACTCCGCAGGCCGGGCCGGGCGCCAGGTCAGCGTCCAGGAGTGGAGTTTCTCGGTGATCTGGTGGGCGTCCCACCCCGCATCGGTCAGCGGGCGCAGCACGCGGGCCAGGCGGCGGAGCCGGGCGGTCTGGGTCCAGTTGACCCGGGCCCTGACCTGCCGGGCGGTTTCGATGCCCTGCTGGGCCTGACGGGCCGTACGGCGGGTGCCGTCGCTGTTGTAGCTGATCTGGTGGGGGCGGGGGGCGGTTCGGCGACTCGCGCGCTCGCGCGAGGTGTCTTTACAACCACTCTCAACCTGCACTTCAGGTGATCGGTGGTAACGACCAAGAGAATGGGGCTCACGGGCCTTTGAACTGCGGTTATCCACAGCCGAGTTATCCACAGGAGCAGCCCCCCGGACACCGGCACCACGACGTGCGGCCGAACGGCATCCCGTACGGGGCTGCCGGGACCGCCGCGCCTCGCTCCGGGCCGCCGACTCCGCGGCCGCGCGCTCCCTGCCGGCCACGGTCATCCCGCAGACACGGGCCTCGTACCCGGACCCGGCCAGCCGGTGCCCCATCGCCTCGTCGAACACCGGCGGGATCACGGCCGCGTAGATCGTCGCGGTCGCGGTGTACGCCCGCCCCGGCAGATTGAGGTTGGCCCTGGAACCGTGACGCCGCCACGCCAGCGCCCCCAGCTCCCGCAGGATCTGCACGTGCCGCTTGACCGTCGCGACCGACGTGCCGGTCCGCCGGGCCGTGCCCTCCAGGTCATACATCACGAACCCGAGCCCGTAATCCATCCGGGCCGCGAGATCACGCGCCACCGGCAGGACCCACGGCCCGGCCTTCGGGTGCAGACCCGCCTCCACCAGCCACACCACCGCACGCAGCCACGCCCGCGGCCCGGCACGCCGAGACCGCGTATACCGCACTTCCTGGCCCTCGCCCACCACCAACACTGCCGACACGGACTCGTCGACGACCGGACCGTGGGCGGCATCAGAGGACGGACGCGGGGCGGGCACCATCACGGCGGCCGACGCCGCCACGGTGCTCACTGCGCCGCCCGGAAGAGCGCGGGCACGTGAGGATACGGACGAGAGATAGGGGTCATGGCGGCACCGTGGCCTGGGCGGGGGTTAGCCCCGCAAGCCCTGTTCTCACCGATCCTGACCGGGCTGTTCGAGCCACCGTGGGCGTTTGTCGCGTCGGTTACACCCATGGCCAAGGATTTATGCGGCCAAAGTGAACAAATGGCCCGAAGTGCAACCCTCTTCCTTGATGTGTAGGAAGATCGCGCGGCCCGTACCGGGGTGAAACGGACAAGGTCAAGCTGACAGGGGACACCACTCTCGTGCACTATGGGAACGACCCACCTTCCATATAGCTGGACCGACCGAGCCCCTCGGGGCTGGACCGACCTCCATCTGTGCGGATGTGTCAGGGACCGCTCCCTTCGTGAGAAGAGGGCGGGCGCCGATCGGGTGGGGGGAGATTTCTCCGTCCCTCCCGGTGTTGCTGAACCGCGTGGCCCCTGTGGTGGGGGCACCGCGGGTGACGCACGTTGCTGATCTGGCTGTGGTGGCCGTGGTTAGTGGCCGGTGGTGCTGGTGGCCCTGGTAAGGGGCCGGATACAGAAGGGCGGCTTGATAAGCCGCGGCTCAGGACCAGCTAGGAACTGGGACCTGGGCGACCGACACGGTGGAAGCCGGTCGGTAGACGGGCCGCGCGAGGCCAGCGGGAGGTTAGTCCGCTTCTTGGCGCGCGCGGCCGATGGCCACTAGGTCATCCCGACCCCCTGGATTCAGAGGCCGGCGTCGGCATGCCCTCATCCGCTTTCGCGGCCTCGGGAAAGCGTTCTGCGAGGCCCTTGAGGAGACGCAAGTAGTTCTCCCGGTGCGGGCGTCGAGGGCTGGTCTGGCCCAACTCCCAGCGCGTGACCGCGACCCTCTTCACGCCCACGGCGTCCGCGATGTCCTGCTGAGTGAGGCCGGCCGCGAGGCGCAGCCTCGCGCACACCTGCGGAGACGGCAGAGCCTCGGGCAGGCCGTTCAGCAAAGCGTCGACCCGCTGCGAGCGGTCCGAGTCGGACATAGCCAAACCTTCCATGATCGTCGTAACCATGAAAGATACACGATCTGATCTCCGTCTGGGGGAAGCTGTCGGCACGAGCCGAGTTCCGTTCCGCTCCCGGTGGGGTCCGTGCCCGTGTCCCGCCTCGCCGGGGCCGGCCGCAAGGGCCCACTCCCCGTAGGCGAGCGCGGTGTCCAGGTCACCCTCGCGGGCAGCGACTACGCCGGAGGGGAAGGTCAGCTGTCGCACAGACACCTCCCGGCATCCTTCCAGGTGGGGCACTCCTGCTCCACCCGCTCGTACACACTCGGAGGCACGTCCGGCATCCATACGGACCACTCCTCAATGGAGGCGCAGTTGGCATGTAAGTCGTGCACCGGCTGACGACGGCCCGTGCGCTCAGCCTCCTCTACCTGCGCAGCCCTCACAGACGGGCTCACGACCGCCACCGGATCCGGGCCGAGGTCAAACCACTCGCCGTGGCGGCGCTTGTCAGCGAACCGACGGTGAAGTTTGGCCTCCACGACGGCGCCGCCTTCGAAGACCGCGAGTAGCTGTAGGGGCAGAGGCGAACCGGTCTGCAGGTCACGGAGGCGGCGCTCGGGATTGTCGCTCCAACCGATCTTTACGAGCGTCGAAGCAGCAGATCCGATCAAGTACACCCGTGCCCTTGATGCACTCATACGAGCTGTCCCTGAATCGCAATGGCGTAGTAGTACGCCAAGGCTGCTTCAGCACCTGAGCCCTGCGCCGTGGTGATGCGCTGGAACCGACCGGACCGCAGATCCCCGGCGGTGAAGATCCGAGGGTGCTGCATTTCCGGCGGGCAGTATCCGCCCTCGTCCACCGCGAGCCCTTCGAGAGCCGCCGGCCGATTACCGAGATTGCTCAGCACTGCCGTTGCGACGTAGGTGCTGCGCTCTCCGCTGCGGTTCTCGACGTCCACGATGAAGTCGGTGCCGTGACGGGCCTGCGAAACGGCGACGTGAGAAACCGGAACTACCCGAACCCGATCGTCTCCTGACACCTCCGCCAGCTTGTAGTCGTCCGTTGCCGGGGCGAGGACATGGAGCGTGGCAGTGGACTGAGGGTGAGCCCGCAGCCAGGTGCCCAGCGGCCTGTCACCCCCAAGAACGTACGTCCGTGGCCCGACCTGCTCGGGCTTCGCACGCCACAGCGGAGGCGGGGACAGCGAAGGTGCGGCGCCGATCCAGTTGGTGTCGGCGGGCGTCATCGCGGTCACGCCCGTGCCGACCACGACCGCCTGCGCGGTGAGCACCTGGCCGTCCGCGAGGAGGACTTCCGCTCGGTCGGAGTGCCCCTTGACCCCCACCGCGCGAGATCGGACCAGCGAGCACCGACCGGCCTGCTCGAGGCGTGCCAGATCCGCGGCCAGCGCCTCCGCCAGCTGGGGGCCGGTCGTCCAGTTGCCGGAGACGTTCTCCAGCGCACCGATGGTCTGGAGCTTGCCGCCGACGCTGTCGGCCTCCACGACGAGGACCTTCATGTTGAGGCTGGTGGCCATGAGGGCGGCCGCCACGCCAGCGGGGCCGGCCCCGACGACCAGGACGTCGGCGTCGAACGAAGGCGTGCTCACTGGATCCCCCCAGTTCCGCTGATAAGAGACAGAGCGACTTTGCTGGTGATGAGCTGATCGGCGCCCAGGTTCCGGGCCGCGAGCAGCAGAGCGGCCTCGTGGTACTGGGGGCCGCCGCTGGAGGCACAAGCGTCGGTGACGACCCACGGCCGTTTTCCCCGTTGGTAGGCAGCCGTGGCGGAGTCGTACACGCAGGCGTCGGTGTCGATGCCACAAAGCACCAGGTCACTCCAGCCAGCGTCCCGGATGAGCTGTGATCCCTCGGGCGTGAAGACGGACGCTTGGCCCTTGTCGATGACCGGGGCAGAGTCATCGATGAAGGGAGCGAGCTCCTTCACGAACGCCTGCTCCTCCGCGGTGCGCAGCCGCTTCCAACCAGAGATCGTCTCGTAGGGCGAGCCTGGAGCGTTGTGGAACCGGGTGAAGACCACCGGAGCGCCGGCTGCTCGCCAGCCGTCCACCAGCCGTACGACCGCAGGGACAACGTCGCGGCTGTGCTGGTTGACGAAGCCCTGCTGCACGTCGATAACCAGCAGCGCTGTCGATTGCGGGTCCAACCCGTCCACCTTTCCCATGGCCATCAAGGAGTGCTGTCTCGGAGGGCGTCCTGAGCAGCGCGCAGCCGATCGGGGAGCTCGCTCGTGGTCAAGATCGCTTCGCGCATCACGCGGTGCTGAGCCGTCTCGGTGGGACGCGCGGTTGTGAGCCGGTAGTAGGCACTCCGCAGAAACCGCCAGCCGTACTCCGGCGGCATCACCGGGTCATGGCCGTCTTCGACGGTGTGCAGGACGTGGGAGGACAAAGCCCACAACGCCTGGACATCCAGCTCCAGAGCGACGATCTGACTCGTCGTGAGGGCGCGCTCATCCGGCTGAGGGTGGTACGAGACTCCGGACCACCCGGCGACACCCTGCGAGACGCCGCCACCGAAGGGGACAGCCTCGGCGTGAGACCAGCCCTCGCGGAACTTGGCGGCCTCGACGTCCGGCCCGAGCGGGACGACGTTCTCCGGGTCCTGGCGGTTGACCAAGACCGAGGGCGTCGCCAGGAGCTGCAGCGCGGTGTCCAGACCCGCGCCCGCCCAAGAGTTCTCGCGGAGTTCGTAGACCGACAGTACGTACTGGGGCGCGGGCACCTCGTGACTGGGCGCCCCATCGGCAGCGTGGAGTTCCACGAGCTGCGTGATCTGCTTGCCCGCCCAGCCGGGTTCCTGCAGATAGGTGCGGTATCGCCACAGCGCCAGATCGGTCAGCGACTCGACGCGGTGATGCTCTTCCAGGTGCACGACGGCGACGCCGCACCCGTAGACGTGGACCGCCGACGACTGGGCCGAGCGGTGTCCGGCCGGAAGCGTCCGTCGCTCTAAGCCCCCCGGGCCGCAGGGCGCGGGAGCGCCGACGGCGTACAGGGGGGCGATCCGCTCGCCCACGTAGGCCGGCAGGAACTTATGGGAGACGACGGTGCAAGGCGTCGGCTGCGGAGTATCAACCCCCGCGGCCGCGACGGCGGTGCCGTGGAGAGCCGCCAGGCGCAGGCGGAACGCCTCCTGCTCCTCGGGGGTGCACTGGTGCAGCGCCGTATCAAGGATCTGCGCCATCTGCGGACGGCACACGCTGGTCCTGTTTCTCTGCCAGTGCGAAACCGTCCGCGGGCTGATCCCGAGATGATCAGCGAATCCCCGCACCGACGCGCGCATTACCGATCGCAACAGCAGTGCCTCCTCGCCTGTCCACTGCTCAACTGCGATCACTACACACCCCTATGACGCTCTGTTGCCAGGCAGGAAGAGCCCTGTTGCGACGCTATTGCTACACCCCTTCTACGCGGGGACATCTCGCGAAGGTGCCTGCGACCCCGAAGCTGATCTCCGTCGAAGTGATGCCGATGACGAACGGGGGACGCCGTGGTTGCCACTACAGGAGAACGAGGCAGGTCGGCGTCTTGGCCGGGCTCAGGACTGTGCCGACCCGCTGCTCTGGTTCTGCTCGACACGTTCGAGTCGCGCAGTCAGATCGGCGATCTGCTCCTCAAGGCGCCTGATGGTCTGCGCAGTCGGGTCGGCAAGCGCATCGAGGGCGTTCTCGCGAATGAAGCTCCCGCGACCCGTGTGGGAGTAGATGACTCCGTCCCGTCGAAGCTCGGCGAAGGCGCGCTGCACCGTTCCGGGTGCAACGGCGTACTTGTTCGCCAACTCCCTGGTGCTCTCCAGTTTGTCGCCAGGCTTGAGCTGCCTGAGTCGAACCTGTTCGCGTACGTCCCGCGCGATGCGCTCGAAGGGTTGCATGGCCTCGTCCGTCATGAGCCACATCGTAGAGCCACCTCGCTCGAATAGATAGCCTGCCCAACCTGGTTGACACGATTCGATTGTACTGGTTAGGTTATCCACGTCGACACGGTTGGTCGCCTACCCGGCGCCAACAGCGAAGACGCAAGACCGCACGACCGCATTACCGCAGGAAGCACTTCCCCGAAGGGGAGGGCCAGGGTTGATAGCTCCACCAAATCCCCTGGGCCGGTCACCAGGCCGGATGCCTCCTACTGCACGTCGCAGCGCTGATGCGCTGTCCGATCAGCCAGGACGCCGACCTCGGTCGAACGCCTGCCGGTCGGAGAGCCCACCCGCGACGCAGCCCCCTCTCCCTTCTACCGGAGGAGCCCTCATGGCCACACCGACTGCGGAGCCCACGGCCCGCAAGCGCCGCCGGAAGACCCGCACGAAGAACATCAGCCCCCTCCCGGCGCTCGTCGCCTCCGACTTCACGGCGAGTCAGATCGACCTGACGCCGGGTAAGGAACACGTGTTCTGCCCGGCCTGCGAGAACTGGACGCCGATCACCGGAGTCCTCGGCACGCCGGTGCTGGTCCCCCACCACACCACCCCGTACCACGACCCCACCACCACCCCCCGCCGCTGCTCCAACACCAACCGCAGGATCACCCTCGACACCGTGATCGACACGTGGCGGGCTGAGCTGGCCGAGCGGACCCAGGCGTCTGCGACGGTCGCCTCCCGCCGGCCGACGAAGGTGCTGCCCAAGCCCAAGGCGCACGCGGCACCGGCCGCGAGCCAGCTCAAGCCCGCCCCGCTCAGCGCGGAGCAGGTCCGCCGGGTGTTCCGTCAGCACCAGGAGCAGTGCCTGGCCTGCAGGGGCGAGGCCAAGAACCAGAACGGGCAGACACTGCCCTGCCCCGACGGTGAGCGCCTGGCCGTCACCGTCCTCCGGCTGTTCCGCCAGGAACCCAAGCGCCAGGCCCTCCGCGAGTTCTTCGCCCGGGAGCGCCGCCGGTTCGACCGCGAGTACGCCGGGGCCGCCCCGAAGCGTGAGGCCGGGTGGGCCGCCGTACTCCCGGCGGTGCAGAACGCCGACCAGCTGCGTCGCGCCGTTCCGCAGGACGCGCGCCCTACCGAGGGTCGTCCCGAGATTCCCCTGGACCACCTGGTTCCCCGCCAGGCTCCCGCGCAGCCGGAGAAAGGCCGGCTCAAGTGCGAGTACTGCAGCGCCACCGAGTCCAGCCTCGCCGACGCGGTCGCTGCCGGATGGTGCCGGATCATCCGCCGACCCCACTGCGGACGATGCGCAAATCGCTTCCCGGCCTGGACGCGCACCTCGTTCTGACCACGAATTCCCGACGACGAACGACCGCGGCCCCGGCCATCCCGAGAGATCGGGATGGCCGGGGCCGCGGCTGCTCGTACGAACAGCCATGGGGCCAACAAGGCCTCAAATGCGACGAACCCCCGGGGGCGCAACCCCGGGGGCCGTCTTCGCAGCTCACCCTCTCTCGAAGGGCAACATGCGCATGCACAGGATGACATCCACCCAGGCCCGGCACACACGCCGGGCCGTACTCAAGTCCGCGGTCGACGCAGCCAACCGCTGTTACGGCCTCGACCCCAACGAGTTCTTCCGCGGTGATGGCGAGTCCCTGATCACCTGGCAGGCCCGCCGTGCCGAGGCGATCCGGATCTGTACCAGCTGCCCGGTCCGTGCCGCGTGTGAGGAACTCGCGCTGCGCGACGGTGACGGCAACTCCCGTGTCGACGACATGGTGCGTGGAGGTCTCTCCGGTACGGAGCTCGCCGCTGTCGGCGCGGCCCAGGCCGTGCGCTTGGCCACCGTGCGCGCCGCGGACCGCGACACCGAGGGCCGCCAACTCGACGACCTCACCAGCGAGTTCTACACCGAGGCCGTCAAGAATCCCGACTCCAGCCGTAACGGCAAGAGCCGCCGCGCCGCGGACAGGGCCGCCGCCCAGAAGGAGCGGCTGGCCACCCTCGCCGACCAGATCCGGCAGATTCGTACTGCCCGCCGCGCGCGGGCCGGTTGGGGGGTGGCGGCATGACCACCACCCTCACCCCGAACGCCGGGACGATCGACGACAGCCGTGGCTACGAGCGCGACGAGACCGATGCCTTCCACCAGCTCGTCCGCCAGCTGGTGAGCGACGGCGACCACCGCGCCCGGTCCGCCGGCCGCCGTGCTCGCCGCACGCTCGCCGAGATGGCCCCCGGGTACGAGCGCCAGCCGGTACTCCTCCTCACCCGCCCGCTCCCGATGCGGCCGACGATGAACGGCCCCTGCCCGCTGTGCGAGCGGTGGAACTGCGACCCCAGCAACTGCCCGCCCCGCGTCGCGCCCGCCGCCCGCGGACTCGGCGCATCGGGGGTGGCCCAGTGAATCCCTGCGGACCCTGCAATGGCACCGGCCAGAAGATGGTCACCGTGTGCCACGTCGGCGCGGACGGCAAGCCGTATCAGGGCGTCGAGATGCAGCCCTGCGGCTCCTGCAGCGGTACCGGGCAGAGGCAGGGCTGAGACCTGCACCTGCACATACGCGCGGCTCGGACCGCACAGCACCGCGCGGTCCGGGCCATCACCGCACGCGGTCTGGCCCACCCGATGACCCTCGCGCTCCTCGCGGCCGCCGCCACGGCGGCCGCGAGGGCGTGGGACGCCGGCCACCGCGTCACCGACATCCACCCCGCACAAGCCGAACGGAAACCCGCCGGTGACTGACAGCCTCCACACCCGCTACATGGCCGCCAGCGACACCTGGCACGCCCACCGCAAGGGCTGCCCGCCCTGCGAGTCCGGGCAGCACTGCCCCACCGGCGACCCGCTGTACAAGCGGTTCACCAACCTCCAGGACGCCTACCTCCGCCACCTGCGCACCCGCGTGGAGACCCGATGAGCCGACGACGCCTCACGGACACCCAGCGTGCCGCACTGCACCAGATCAGAGACAAGGGCGCATGGCACGCCTACGACGGCATCAGCCGAGCCACCATCGCCGTCCTTGAGCGCCACGGCCTGGTGACCGTCGAGTGGTCGGTGTCCACCTGGTGGAACCGCCGCAGTGGGCGCAACCACTCGCAATGCGACTGGACTGCCCGGCCCGCAGAACCCGAAGACGCCCAACTTCGCAGCCAGAACACCCACTGACCCGCCCTCACCGCAGAGGAGTGCCACATGCTCACCCTCGACCAGTTCCGCGACCGCCACGGCGACCCCGCCACCTGGTGCGCCGCCGAGATCGACAGCTACACCGTGCTCGGGGAGCTGGCCCCGCCGGTCCCGCCGCTCTACTCCTACGCGGAGATGCAGAGCATCGCCGCCGACCACGAGAAGTCCTCCGCATGCCAGCAGGCGGTCGCGGACCGGCTGACCGCCGAGGGCCACCTGGTGGCAGCCGGGATCTGGCGCCGCGGCGCGCGGGCGTCCCGCGAATACGCGGCGGCCGCCCGCTACGGCTACCCGCACTACGAGGCCGTCGTCAACGGCTGGTGACTGGTCTGCAGGTTGCCTGTTCCACGAAGTGCCCCTGTCGCACGGCGACGAGGGGCACTTCGTGGTGACGGCGAGCCGGACAGCCCAAGCCCGGACCCACCACCATTGAAAGGACCCCACATGTTCGAGCTGAACCGTGGCCTGCACCGCAGCCAGGACCTGGAGATCACCGGCGCCGAGTTCGTCCGCGACATCGAGACGTTCGTCGCCGGAACGATCGCCGCCTCCACCCCGGCCAGCACCCCGGCCTCGCTGATCGAGCGCGCCTGGAACCTGGCCGGCAACTACACCGACTGGCTCCGCTGGGGCAACAGCGGCATGCCCCTGACCGGCGAGCAGATCGCCGCCCACGCCGAAGCCGCCATCACCATCCTGCGCACCGCGGGCTGGAACCCCTCCTACGCGGCCGGCCGCGGCATCCGCGGCGCCCTGACCCACGCCGAGACCACCAACCCGGCCCACCAGTTCAGCGGTGACACCCGCATGGCGCTGGACTGGATCTTCGAGCTGCTCATCCGGGCCCTGACCGGCGCGCCCCACGCCAACTACAACGACTGGGACCAGCACCCAGCCCGCACGGTCGAGGAAGTCTTCGGCCTGCTCGCCGCCGCCGCCACGTTCGCCCGCACCTACGGAACGGCCGCTGCCGCCTGAACTCCCCATGCCCTGGCGAGCCGCACCCTCATAGGGGGTGCGGCTCGCCAGGGGTTCAGAAAGGAAGGAACCCTGCTGTGACCACCCGACGCCAGCCCCGCAAGGCTGCCGCCAAGAAGACGACGACCAAGACCACGGCCACGGCCACGGCCACCACGCCGGCCGAGACGGCCGGCCTGAGCGAGGCCGCCGACACGACGGTGGCCACCGAGCCCGCCCCCACCCCCGAGGCCGGTACCGACGCGATCGTGACGGCCGCCCGCGCGGAGGCCGACCAGCTGCTCGCCGCCGCGCGCACCGAGGCCGAGGCCATGCTCGCGCAGGCGCGCCGGCAGACGGCCGACGCCGACGGCGCAGCGCGGAAGGCGCAGGCGGAGGCGGACAGCATCCTCGCCACCGCGACGGATCAGGCCGAGCGGATGCGCAAGCTCACCGCCGAGCAGATCGCGGCGGCCGAGGAGACTGTGCAGCGGGTCCGCACGATCGCCGACGGCGACCTGGCGGCGGCCGAGCAGACCCTCGCCCGCCGCCGCCAGGCCGCGGAGAAGCTCCAGGCCGAGGCGGAAGCCGAGGCCGCCCGGATCGTGGAGGCCGGCCGCGCCCGCGCGCAGCAGATGCGTACCGAGGCCGAGCAGGACAAGGACCGCGTCCAGGCCGAGGCCGCCACCACCACCGAGCACGCCGCGCACCTGGTGAAGGAGGCCAAGCAGCGGGCCGACGACATGGTGGCCGCTGCCGAGGACGACGCCCGCGCCCGCCGCGAGGCCGCGACCCAGATGCGCCAGCAGGCGGAGAAGGACTCCGAGCACCTGCGCACCCGGGCCCGCGAGGAAGTCGCGACGGCGGAAGAGGACGCGGCCCGGCTCCTGGACCACGCCCGCGGCCAGGCCGCCGAAGCGCTGCGCGAGGCGGAGCAGGAAGCCGACGACACGCGTGGCGAGGCGCAGCAGGTCCTCGAAGCCGCGCGGGCCCAGGCTGAGGAGGACGTCCTCAAGGTCCGCTCGATCGCGGAGGCCAAGGCGGCCGGCGCCATCTCCAGCGCGGAGACGGCAGCCGCCGGGCGGATCACGGCGGCCGAGAAGGAAGCAGCCCGCCTGGTCGCCGCCGCCGAGCAGAAAGCCGGGCAGGTTCGCGCCCGCGCCCGTGCCGAGCAGCAGACGGCACGCAAGGAACTGGACGCCACCCGCGAGGAAGTGACCCGGGCCCAGGCACTCATCGCCCGTCAGGAGAAGACGAAGAACTTCGTCAACACCTGGGGGCCGCGCGTGGCCCTGGGCGCGACGATCGTCCTCACCGCCTCCGGCGAGTTCGCCCTGGCCAAGCTGAGCGGCTGGCCCGCAGAGGTCGCCTGGGCGCTGCCCCTGGCGATCGACGTCTACGTCGTGCAGGCGTTCCGCCGGCACCGCGACGTCGCCGGGGCACTGATCCTCATGGTCGCCGCGAACGCGATCTACCACCTCGCCGCAGCGGGACTGGTCGGCGTCGACAAGAAGGGCCACCCGCTGTGGTGGCTCATCGTCTCGGTCGCCGCCATCGCCCCCTGGGTGATGTGGCGCATCCACCAGATCACCAAGGAGCCTGAGACCGGCGCCGGTGAGACCGGAACCGGCAACGGGGCCGGGCCGGATGAGACGAGGCGCACCGCACCGGCCGATGAGACCGGACCCACCAGGGCCGCCGATCTCAGCCGCCTCGGTGAGACGCTCCCCCACCCCCGCACCGCCCCGACACTCGTCCCTGAGACGAGCGAGAGCGAGACACCCCGGGCACTTGAGACGGGCCCCGCTGAGACGGGCGGGACGGTGAGCGCGACTGAGACGGCGTCTCACACAAGTGAGACACCCAGGTCAGGCCGCGAGACGGCCTCCCCGGGTACCGGCGCGACCCCGGTCCCGCTGCGCTCCGGTGAGACCGGCCGCCCCGCACTCGCCCGGGACGCTGAGATCGAGGGACAGATCACCTCGCTGCTCAGTCTCATGTACCGGCGCCAGGGCGCGAACACCGTCTCAGTCGACGAGGCCAAGACCGTCCTGGGTGTCTCACGCGCCACCGCCGGACGCCGCCTTGAGACCGCACGCTCCCGCTTCAAGAAGGTCTCGTGAGACACGAACCCTTTGCCCAGATCCGCTGAGCGATGCCGCGCTGAACCGAGAGGAGTTCGACATGAGCAATCTGGAGTACGCGATCGGCCTGGCCCTCGTCCTGGTGTCCCTGGCCGCCGTGGTGGCCGCGCCGTTCCTGCTGGTCCACTCCCGCACGATGCACGACCACGGCCCCGGCTGCTGGTGGTGCCACCCGCGCCTGCCGCGCCGGCGCCAGTCCCGCTGACGCGGAACAGACCGGCCTCAGACGTCCGGCACACATCAGTGAAGGCCAGCCCATTCGACCTGGGCTGGCCTTCGCTGCGACTGCCGGAAGCAGTCCACAGCCCCAGTACAGCAGATCCGACCCCCGTGGAGGACCCCGTGAGCACGGAAGACAAGCCCTTCTTCGACGACCCGAACGCGGCGCTGCGCGAGATCGCGCAGAACCCGGCCGCCTACGCGCACTACCTTGCGGACTTCCACCGGGTTGTGCTGGACATGCAGGCCAAGCTGGAGATCCTCCAGCGCGAGACCCGCCTGCACTGCCGGAAGACCCGTGTGGAGGGCGACAAGTGGGGCCAGGCGGCGCTGCGTTCCTTCCCGGTGGAAAAGTCCCTGAACGACGTTCTCAGGAACCTCAAGGGAATTAGTTCGGGGCTGGAAAAGAGCGCCCATAAGCGCCACGCCCACGACGAAAAGGTGAAGGAGGTCAAGAAAACCCGAAAGGAAAAGGCGCAGCTCAAGGAGCGTAAGAACAACCCGTCACTCCAGGCGGCCCCGGAAAACCCGGACCAGAGGGGTGCGCAGAGCCCGAACCCGGGCTATGGTGTTCCCACGTCGATTTACCACCTGGACCGCAGGGAGTCGGCGTGAGTGCAGGTCGCCCGCTCACGAAGGTCGAGCGGAAGAAAATGAACCGTGCGGAACATGAGCGGAAAATCAAGCAAGACTTGATCGCTCAGCACGGCAAGGACCTCGGCACTTTCTACTACTGGCTCCGGATTATGAATATCCGGGGCACGCAGGCTTACCGCGACGGGGATACGGCGCTCATCCGTGACGTCGCGCTCGCCCTGCAGAACGTCTACAGCCGCCACTCCGGCTAGCTCCACGCGCCCCGTCATGAAGGGCCGTCTCCGATCCCGGGGACGGCCCTTCGGCGATCCCAACGCGTGCCGCGCGTGTCGCGTGCCACGCGTGGCGTGCGCGCGTGTACGCGAGGCCGGTGGCGGCTGTCAAGCCCAGGAGGAGGGAGTCGCGTGTCCGACGACACCGACAGCAACGTGATCAACCTCCCCGCCCGGGGCGGTGATTCCGGCGAAATTCCGGACGCTCCCGACGGTGGAGATTTCTTTTTCTCTGAACCGCCTGACAGTAGATCTGGTGGTGCTGTCCCTCCGGAGTCCCCGGAGGAGACAACAATGGAACTCCCGGTTCTTCGCGGGCCTATTTCCCCGGAAACGGCTTTACGGGAAACGGGAATGCCCGACGTGCCGGATTCCGGCGACGGGGAATACGGGGAAGGCGAATACGTCCAGCCTCGTTCTCTGGCAGATCGGCTTGGTGACTGGCTGGAATACCGGCTGGAAGTGGCGCGAGACCGGCATGCCGGGGAAGCGCCGTTCCGTGAGGCTGAAATTGCGCGTAAGGCCGCGCTTATTGAGGCCCGTACCGCCCGGGAAACCGCGATGATGGAGCAGAACGGAAAGCTCCACGCCGCGCAAATGAAAGCGAAGGGCGACAAGGCGGCGGCGCGCGGCAAGGCCGACGCGGATCGCTCGCGGTCCTCCGGTTCCGGTATGGGTGCCGACAAGGGCCGCTCGAAGGGTGGCGGCGGGGGAGGCTCACGCGGCGGCGGTTCCGGCGGTCCGGGCCGGGGCTCGGGAACGAACGGGCCGGGCGGAGGGGCCGGGCGCGGCTCCGGGGGAGGGAACTCCCCCAAGGGTGCCGGGAAGGGCCCTGACCGCTCCTCTGGGGGGCGTGGGGGCGGTTCCAAGGGCAATGAGTCGTCCGGCGGCCCCAAGGGCCGTCAGAACGGCTCTGGCGGCTCCGGATCGGGTAAGTCCGGTGCGGGCCAGGGCAGTTCGGGCGGATCCGGCAAGAGCGGCTCGGACAAGGGCGGGTCTGGCAAGGGCAGCTCGAAGGGTGACGGCGGCAAGTCGCAGAATGCGCCGGCCTCCAGCCCAGCGGCCGAACGGGCCCGCAGCCGCCAGGAACGCGCCGCCGCCCGCCAGGCCGCCCGTCAGCAGCGGCGCAGCGCCGACCAGGCCGCCCACCTCGCCGACCGCAGCAAGGACCGCGACCAGGACCGCGCCAACCGGCAGGCGGAGCGGGAGGAGCGCCGCGCGGCGAAGGCCGAGCGGAAGGCCGCGAGGAAAGCGAAGCGGGAGGCCGCGAAGGCCGCCGAGGCCGCGAAGGCCGCCGAGGCCGCGAAGGACGGCAGGACCGAGGACTCCACCGGCAACAAGGACGCCGACGCCACGACCAAGAAGAAGCCCAAGGACAGCCCTGAGGCACCCTCAGGCGGCCCGGAGGGCGACCCCGTGGCCAAGGAGTCGGAGGACGGCAAGAAGGGTGGCGAGGAGCCGTCCGATGGCTCCGGCGACAAGGGCCCGAAGGACGGCACTGGGACGGACGACGGCCCCGAACCGGGCGACAACGAGCGGTCCTTCAAGGAGCGCCTCAGAGACATCTTCACCGAGCCCGATCAGGACGCCCCTGAACCGGAAGAGCCCTCAAGACTTCGGCCGGAGGACCTCGGAGTCACGGTCGACAGCCCCGGCCGCCCAAGCCGCCCCCCGAAGCCCGAACCAGCAGAGGAAGACATCCCGGACGCGGTCATCGTCGACGACCCGGCCGACCCCTTCCGCGCCGGCGTCTCCAGCCCGGCCGGCCTGCCACCCGCACCCGAGCCGCACACCCAGCGGCCCGGCACTACCCGGCCCACCGCACCGACTGCACAGGAGGACTCTGTGGCAACCCACGTCAGGAAGGCCGCGTCCGGACTGGGGGCGCAGCACCGCACCGACATCACCTTCGAGGAGTACCTGACGGAGATCGTGAATATCGCGCTCGCCGCCGCACTCGACAAGGACCGTGCCCAGGACCTGGCCGTCGCGCTCGGCAAGGTCGCCGACGCGCTGCGGGACATGGCCACCGACCTGGGCGGTGACCACAACATCGCCACCGTGGTCGTCGACAAGGTCACGGACCTGGCCGACGCCGCGACGCGCATGAAGCAGCTGGCCGAGCGGTGCGCCGCCGAGTGCGAGGTGGCCTCCGAGGCCGCCCGGATCGCCGCCATCTCGGTCGGCCGGACCTACGGCGAGGACATCAAGGCCATGGACGACGCGGGCCTGGCCCACGCCTCCGCAGCCACCCACCACTAGAAGAAGGGGAAGTCTGCTGATGAGCGACATCCTGCCCCGCACCGGCGGCGGTGCCGCCGCCCGGACGGACGGCGACCACCGGTACAAGAGCGTCCAACGCAAGCTGAAGACGCTGTCCAAGGCCATGGACATGGCCGGGGACGAACTCGAACAGCTGCTGCGCGGCATGCGCTTGAACGCCCAGCGCGCGGAGGGCCTGGCCGTGGACATCGCCAACGCCCAGCTGGACCGCAAGTTCATCGCGATGACCAGCCAGGTGTCCGTCGCCCTGGGCGGCGCCGCCGCCGAGGTCCAAAAGCTCCACGAGACGGCCAGGGAGGTTTCCTCCCTGGCCCACGGCGCGCGGCGTACGCACGCGCGGCTGTACGAGGGCCTGGACACCGTCCGCTCGGGGCGCAAGGAACGCACCCCCAAGCCGGGCTTCTTCGCCCACTGACCCCTCAACTCACCCGAGAACCCCTGATGGGCGGCCCGCCACCGACGGCGGGCCGCCCATCGCATTCCCGAAGGAGAAACACCTGTGTCCGTGCCGCGCAGCGTCGCTCTGGAGCGCACCCTCTACACCCTGGCCGCCCCGGTCCTCGCCGCGGCCCCGAACCTCGCCCCCGACAGCCCCGTCAACACCGTCATCACGCTGGCGGGTGCCGCGGGTGTCGGCGGCTGGTTCCTGGCCCGCAGGAGCGAGGAGCCCGGCGCGGGCCGCAAGATCCTTCGCTGGGCCCCGCTCGTGCTGGCTGCTGCCATCGACGTCACGGTCAAGCACACCCCCGGATGGGGCCCGTGGTGCATGGACGCCCTGCTCGCCGCCGCGTGGGCGGCGGCCGGCTGGGTGGTGCTGCCGCTCTCCCGGCACGCCCGCCGTCACCACCGCCCCGCCCTCGCTGCCCCGTCCCTCGCGCCCCAGCCGCAGGCCGCCGCACCCGAGCGCCCTGCGGCGCAGCCGGACGACGGCGCCGACCGCTTCACCCGCCAGGTCCGTCGGCTGTGGGAGAGCCGCGGCATGCCCGGCCGCACCGTCGTCGTCACAGCCACCCCGCACCCCGGCATGCGACACGACCTGTCGCTGCTGCTGCGCGCTGCCGAGGCCGGACGGCCCATCACCGGTCTCAGGGAGGAGGACGTCGCCGCTGCGTTCGAAGTCGACGTGGCCGATGTGCACATCGCGGAGGTGCCCCGGCAGCGCGGGCGCGGTGGCGGGCCCGGCTGGAAGGAAGTCCACGTCACCCCGGACCTGGCGGAGCGGCGCCGCGAGGCCCCCACCGTCCACGAGTGGTGGGCCGACCGGATCGGCGCCGCCGGCGGCCCCATCCCGGGCTCTCAGTTCGTCAAGGAGGTCCGCGACCCCGCCCGCCAGGTCACCCACTACATCGCCCAGGTCCCCGACGAGATGGGTGAGCCGCGGGTCAACCAGCACGCCCTGGCGGCCGTGTTGAAGACCAAGTACGACGAGGGCCGGCTGTTCGTCACCGTCGACGGCAGTCAGGTCCTGGTCTCCCTGTGGGACAGCAGCCCGCTCGCGCAGGTCTTCCCCGCAACAAGGGAACTGCTGACCCCGGACAAGGACGGGCGGTGGGTGACCGGCTACCTCGGCAACGGCCAGCCCGCCCGCAACCGCGTCTACACCGACCGGGGCGCCGCCCACGGCCTGTTCGTCGCCCCGTCCGGCGGCGGCAAGACCCAGCTGATGGGCCTGCACGTCGCAGCCGACGCCCTGTACGGCGCCGTCGTCATGCTGGCCACCGAGGCACCGGACGAGAAGACCGCCGCCCTGGGCAGGCACACCGCCCGCTACGGCGTCGGCCCGCTCTACATGCTCCGGCTCCTGCGGGTCCTGGTCGCGCTGATGGAGATCCGCGGCGAAATGCTCTGGGAAGACGGCCAGGTCCACGAGTGGGACCCGGCCCGGCCGGGCTGCCCCTACCGGATGCTGTCCGCGTACCTGGACGAGTTCCTGTCCGCCGCCCGCGACGGCCTGTACGGCGCGGAGATCATGGACCTCGCGGAGCTGGTGTCGGTCAAGGGCCGCAAGTACGGGGTCGGCATCAAGGTGGCAGGCCAGTCCGTCTACGTCCAGGACGGGTTCACGCAGCTGCTGTGCGAGAACCTCCGCGAGAACTGCATCCCCGTCGTCTTGAAGGTCGCGCCGAAGAAGGTCGGTGACATGTTCAAGGCTCTCGGTATCCCGTCCGAGTACATCCCCGACCCCCTCCCCCGCTCCTTCTCCCCCGAGGAGGCGGGCCGGATCGAGCGGGTGATGCGGGGTGAGCCCGAGCCGCCCGCCAACTCCAACACCGGCGGCGCCGGCTGGATCATCGAGGGCAAGCAGCCCGACGTCCTGCGCACCCTGTTCATGGACTTCAAGGCCGGTATCGACGACTACTTCCCCGACACCACCGCCACCCTGACCGAGTACGAGATCCGCGAACTCGAAGCACGGGACCTGTGGTTCGACTGGAGTGTCCCGCCCCGGCCCGGCGAGTTCGGCGACGAACCGGATGACGAGGACGGCGACGACGCGCCCAAGAAGGGCGGCGGCAAGCCCCGCAACGGCAGCAAGTCCGCCGCACGCCGCGACGCGGTCACCTCCCCCCGCCAGGCCCTTGAAGCCATCAAGCACCTCTCCAACACCTGACCCACACCCGCACCCACCCCCGCAGGGCCCGGCCGCACCGGCCGGGCCCTGCCCACACCCGCAAAGGACACACCGCCCGTGGCCGTATCGATCTCCGCAGTCGTCCTGCTCGGCATCGTCGTCTTCGTCCTCATCCGAGGCGGCTCCGTACGCACCTGGCCCGCCCTGGCCTGCGCTGGGTTCGGCTTCTTCCTCGCCTCCACCGGCGCCGCACCCGTCATCACCGACGCGATCAGCGCCGTCACCGGCTGGATCTCCAGCATCTAAAAACCGCCCAGGCCGCCAGCGTCGAAGGCCGCCACCCACCCCCGCGCCTTCGACGCCCAAGGGAGCCCCGATGCCCCAGACCCGCACCGCCCCCGCAACAGACCACACCGCGACCACCGCAGCCCCCGAGCCGCCGACGGAACTGTCCCTTGAGGAACGCCTGGCATTCATCAACGCGGCGATGACCGTCCGACTGGACGAAGCCAAGGTCGCCTACGAGGTCAACACGGCGCACATCGAGACCGGGCCCGTGGACCTGGCCGACGTTGTCACCGTGCCGCTTACCCCGACGCTCCAGCCGCCGGATTCCTACCCGACCCCGGTCGCCTCCCTTCTGCAGCGCGCCCACCACCGGCTGCTCACCGGCGGCTGGTGCAAAGACGTCCTGGTCGACACGGACGGCGCTCGCTGCATGCTCGGGGCCATCCGGACCGAGGCCCGCGGCGACAGCGGCCTGGAAGCCGCCGCGGCCGCCGTGCTCCTGGACGCGATCCGACGCAAGTTCGGCGACGACGTCGACTCCGTACCGGGCTTCAACGACTCACACGGCACCGCGCGCGTCCCCCTCCGCATGCTCGGCCAGGCCGCCGACCTCGCCAACACCCGCCGCCTCTGACGCCCCGATCCGGACCACCTGCCTCGCACCCGAACCCCCTACGGGCCGGGCGCGGGACAGGCCGCCCGGCCCGCACCGCCCCTCACCTCACCTCACCTCACAAGGAGATGCCCGACCGTGGCCGACAACAACAACCGAACCCCTCACATCCCCAACCCACGCCATGAGCCCCCGGCCACAGAGCCGACCGAACCGAAAGACCCGCAGCCGGCTGCCCTGCGCGAGTGGTGGACCGCCGCCTGGGACGACGGAGGCGTCCTGCACAACCGCTGGGAAGACCTGCGCCGCGCCCCCGAGCTGGGCTGGCACGGCATGGCGACCTGGGTGAAAACGGTGCTCGGACTCGCCGGGGTCTGTGCGGTCATCATCCTGCTGGACGGCGCGACTGACGTCCTGGCCGACGCGATGCGCCGCCTGCTGACCGCCGTACCGCACGTCCAGGTCGGCGCCACCACCTCCGACAGCGTGTTCGCCGTGGTCGACCAGCCGATCCGCTCCTACATCGCCGCCCACGCAGCCACGCTGCCGATCAGCGCCTCCACCGTCTATACCGTCTGGCAGGTCGTCGGCCTCTTCGGCCTGATCGGCGGGTTCTTCCGCAGCAGCGGAGCCCGCCTCACCTGGACAGCCTGGGGCGCCGCCAGCATCGCCATGGTCTACAGCACCTCCCCCGCCGACGGCCGCACCATCGCCACCGGGCTCGCCGTCCTCGCCTGGACCGCCGCCTCCACGATCGCGCTGCGCGGACTGACCCTGCGCCCAGAGGTCTTCATCCACAACGCCGGGCACCAGATCGAGCCGCACCTCCACCTCCCGGCCCCGGCCGCCCCGGACGCGGAAGACACCCCCGACAACGTGCGCCCGCTCCAGAAGCGCTGACCTGCCGCCCTGCCTGGCTCTCGCCCACCGGTGTGGTGGGCGAGGACCGGGCAGGCCGACCGGCCTCACCCTCACCTACCGGAAGGACAAACCAACCATGCCCCACCAGCTGTTACACATCCCCGAACAGCGACTCATCTCTGCGAAGCGGGAGCTCGGACTTCCGGTCGTCGTCGCGATCTGCGGCTCCACCCGCTTCATGAAGCAGATGACGGAGGCGGACTGGCGCGAGACCGCAGCCGGACGGATCGTGGTCAGGCCGGGCTGCAACCTCAAGGAGCCGCACCCGCTGTGGGACACCCCCGCGAAGGTGCAGCACCTCAAGCACGAACTCGGCAAGCTGCACCGGGCGAAGCTCCGCCTCGCCGACGAGGTCCTGGTCGTCGGCGACTCCATCGGGGACTCCACCCGCTCCGAGATCCGCTACGCCCGCGCCCTGGGCAAGCCCGTCCGCTTCACCCACCCCGAGGCCGACCCCGACCCGGAACCCCCACTGCCCGTGAGCACGCACACGATCCGGTTAGCCGGTTCGGATGCCACGGTCTCCGTGCCAGCGGTGGAACCGGTAGCCGGCCTGCACGTGTACGAACTGCCGGCAGAGCTCCGCGGGGAGGGCGACGGCGTCACCCACCCGTGGCGACTCGGGCATCACTCCGGCCGCGCGCTCGCCGCTTTCCCCGACCGGGACGACGCTCTACGCGCCGCCCGCGAGGTGGCCGACCTGGCCGACTGGACCCGCACCCCCGAGGAGCTCAGCGACGACGCCAGCTTCGACCGGGCCGAGTACATCGACCGCATGGAGGGGCGCACGAACGGCCTGCTCATCCCCGCGACGCGGACGGAGGCTGCGCTGTGACGCTGCACGATCCGGTCCGCACCGCGGACGACCTGTGGCGCAGGCTCGTCGAGCACCAGCCCGCCATCGCGGCCGCACTCGCCATGCAGCTACGCGAGCTGCCCGAGGACTGGCCGCTGCGCGTACTCGGCTACGGCCGCCCCGAGGCCGCGCTCACGCAGTCCCCGTCCGCCCCCGAGCACCGGGTGGAGGTCGAGCCGTACCGCACCGACCCGGAGACCTGCGCCGCCTGCAGCGAGGCCGGGTACGACTTCTGCCGCTACCACAAGGGCGTCTCGGACGGGTACCAGATGCTCGGCCAGCCGCTGCTGGACGCGGTCAAGCTCGACGCGGACGTCACGGTCCGCACGGTTCTACGGCGGCTCTCCGACGCCGAGGACGCCGCGGAGCGCGGCGAGCTGGCCGACGCCGTCGCCCGGCTGACCGAGGAGGCGCAGGGATGACGCTGCGCTGCGGGTGGATGTCCCGCTGGGCGGGCCGGAGCCGGAGGTGGGGCGCACCGGAGCTCCTGGCCCTGAAACCGCCTCACCCGGTGCCGACACGGAAGTCCCGGTCCACCGAGCCTCGCCCGCTGGCGGCGTTCGAGCTGGCGGGCCGGGAGTGCTGGCGGTGCGGCGAACCCCCGGTGGAGGGCACGCACGCCTGGGACGACCGCGGACCCTTCCAGCTGCTGTCCACCCACACCTTCACATGCACGAACGGGCACGGCTGGAGGAACAGCACGGACGGGGGCTGACGTACGGCCGCCATCATCCGCACCACCGGGGTGCATGGCTCAGCCACGACGCTCGGCCCAGCCGGGTCCACCTCGACCTGCGGCCGCCCTGCCTGGTCCTCGCCCGCCCGACGCGGCGGGCGAGGACCAGGCAGGCCGACCGGCCCGCCCATCCACCGAACCACCGGAGGAACCCGTGTCCGTCACCACCCGTATCGCTGAGATCCGAGCCCGCGAGCAGGCCGCGACCCCCGGCCACTGGGGCACCCACTACGACGGAACAGGCACCTACTACATTGCCGCCGGCCTCCGCCCCACACCCGCCGGGACGGTGAGCGACGCCGTCGTCGCCGAGGTCCGGGGCGAGCCCGGCGACGAGCAGACGTACCACGACGCCCGGTTCATCGCCGACGCCCGTGAAGACCTCGCAGTGCTGCTGAATCGCGTGGACGAGCTGGAAGCAGCGCTGGCCGCCCGTCGGACCATTCCGCAGCCGGAAGCTGCTGCCGCACCGGCCCAGCCCACCGGCTGGGACCAGGCCACCTTCCGCTGCGGCCAGTGCGGGACCGTACACACCGCGGCCACCGAAGCCGAATACCTGCGCCTCGTAGGCGACCACCAAGCCGCACATGAACTGGCCGCCCGGCTGGACCCGGTCGAGCGCCGCGGATTCGCCTCGGTCCTCCGCGTGATCCTCACCGCCCCCGGGCTCGGCGCCGAGTTCCTGGCGCTCGTGGACCAGCAGGCCCGGCAGACCGCCGACGAACCGCCGTTCTAACCAACCCCCGGACGGGCCACCGGATGCGGCGGCCCGCCCTGCAACGACAAGGAGAACCACCACCCATGACCTCCACGGCCCCCCCTCCCCGCATCGACAAGAACATGGACGACGCCTGCACCTCGGTCACCAGCGAGATCAGCCGCACGGACGGCAAAGCATCCTTACTGCTCGCCTTCAACGGCGCCGCCCTCGCCGGACTCGCATCCGTCGCCGACAAGGAACTGCCACTGCCCACCAAGCTCTTCGGCACCGCGGCCGTCCTCGCCCTGGGCATGGCCGCCGTGCTGCTGCTCCTGGTCGTCCGGCCCCGCCTCAGCGGCGCCGACCGGGCGTCCTTCCCGTACTGGGCGCGGCTCGACGAGGACGAGATCCGCGACCGCATGCAGAGCGACACCCGCGCCGCCCGCATCCAGGTCCTGTCCGCGCTCGCGGTCAGCAAGTTCCTCTACCTGCGCCGCGCGGTCGACCTCAGCCTCGCCGCGCTGACCCTGCTCGCGCTGGCCGCCGCCGGCGCCGCGCTCTGACGAATCAGCGACGCCACTCCCCCGAGGTCCCGACCGAATCCTCGGCCGTGCTGTAAGCACCGGCCAAGCCTCGCCCTCGACCGCGAAGCGGCCCTCTCCTCCCGGACAGTTCCGGGAGGAGAGGGCCGCTTTTTTGCGTTGAGGCGGGGGGTCTCGACGGCCCCGGCTATTACTCAGTAATAGCCGGAGGTCGAGTACCTGCGCCCCAGGTGGCTATTACTCAGTAATAGTTCGCGCCTCCGTGGTGCGCTCCAGGAGCAGCTCGGTGAGCTGTGTCAGGTCGTCGCTCGGCAGGTAGCGGGCGAGGTCGTCGGCGATCTGGGCCGGGGTGTGCAGCGTGACCACTGGCTTCTCAAGGCCATTGCCGATCGTGGCAGCGACGGTAGTGCTGTCCTGTTGGACGGGAATCCCTGGCGCTGCCGCAGACTCCAGCCCGGTTCCTGGCCCTTCCACGCTCGCGGGGCCCGCGTCCGGCACCGGAACCTCGCCCTTGTTGGCGCGGGCCTCCAGCTGGCGTGCCCGGGGCAGGCCGGCCACTCTCAGGGCGAGATGGATGTCGTTGAGCTTCCCGCCGTCCAGCTCCGACTGCAGTGCTGGGACCAGGCTGTGCAGCGCCTCCTCTGCCGCCTCCTGCTCGTCGCTGGGCAGCTTGGCGAGCAATGCCGCACGCTTCACCTTCAGCTTCCCGGCGAGCACCAGCTCCTGGAGGGAAGGCGTGAGCTTCAGCAGCGCGACGCGCTGCGAGACGAACCCCTGCGTTTTCCCGATGCCGCTGGCCACCACTGTCTGCGACAGCCCTTGCCCGGCAGGCGGCTTGAGTGTGAGGACGCTCAGCGTCCGGGCTTCCTGCATGGCGTTGAGGCCGACCCGCTGAAGGTTCTCCGCCACCGCCCATACCAAGGGGTTCTCTGCCGCGTCGTCGTTGACCAGGACCGGCACGTCCTCGCAGCCCGCCAGCCAGGCCGCGTGCAGACGGCGGTGCCCCGCCACTACGACATACCGGCGATTGACCGCCTCCGCATGCTGCGGATGGCGCGCGACGAACGCCTCGCGGGTGCAGACCGTCAGCGCCTGAGCCACACCGATGCTCGACACGCTCTTCTTCAGGCCCTGGAACTCGGGGTCGTTGGGGTCGATGTCGCCGCGCGGGTTGTCCGGGTTCGGAGACAGGTCAGCCACCGAGACCCGGAAGTGCGCCGAGACGACCGCGGCCGCGCCGACGGACGACACCCGGCCCGTCCTGGTGTCGCTCGCTCCGAGCCGGGCGGCCTGCGCCTCCTCCCACTCGCGCATCTCCCGGTCCTCATCACTCTCCACCCCGGCAGCCAGGCCGTAGTGATTGAGGATGTCGTTGCGCGACGGTTCGTCAGGGCGGGTTTCCTCGCTCTGGTAGCGGGGCACATCGTCCTTCTTGCTCATGCGGCCAGCTCCTTCGCGATGCCGCGCAGCCCATGCACCAGCTCACAGTCAGGCGCCCACTCGAACAGCGGCTGATGACGATCCGTCGCATCACGCTGCTCCTTCAAGTCCCCGAAGACGTGCAGCACGCCGGGGCTCGTGCGCTCCTCCCACTCCTCCCGCTTCATCTGTACCGACGCCCCGCGGCGCGCGTCGTAGGCGTTCACGATGAACCCGATCTCGTCCACCTGGACCCGGGTCATCTTCATCAGCTGGCGACGCTGACTGTCGAAGAGGTCGTACGCCTCGAAGGACGGAGTGTCCGCCCACACCGGCATCAGCACCCCGGACCGGTCGGCGAGCTCCCCCTCGCGCCGCTGTACATAGTGCATCGCAATATCCATGGACAGTCCCAGGCTCGGAGGACCGTCCAGGATGACGATGTCGTAGCTCTTCTCGACCGGCTCCAGAGCCCTGGCAAGGGATTCCTCCCGACCCGTGCGCATCGAACTCATCACCGCGTCGAACAGGAACGCGTCATTGCACGCCGGCAGCAAGTGCAGGCGCCCCTGGAAACGCTCCTGCGGCAGTGCCACGATCGACCTCCGCAGATGCCGACGGGCCTTGCCCAGCATGTGCTCCAGCAGACTCGCACCGCTGTCCATCGCGATCAGCTTCTGCCCCAGACGCCGCGTCATGTGGCCCTGCGGGTCGTAGTCGATCAACAGAACCCTCAGACCGAGCTCCGCGAACGCCTGCGCAAGACCAGCCGCCACAAAGGACTTCCCAACCCCGCCCTTCTGCAACGCGACCAAGATCCGCTGCACCGGCTGTGCCAACAGCCGCTTGGCCGGAGACGGATGCTGCAGCAGCCAACGGCTGATCGCCTGAGCAATGCCCTGAACCTTGGTGATCTGGCGACTGTCGCACTCAGCTGAGAACCGGGCGACACCCCCCGCCGGAAGGTACGTGCCCCAGGACTTCGCGCCCTTCACCTCTACCTGCGGCGCTCCCTGGTCGTCATACCAAAGAGCAAGGGCATGGGTGGCGGCGTCCGAGACGTTCATGCCCCGCTCCGCAGCCCGGATCTTCAGATCACGCCGTAGCTCGGGCGTGAGATTAACGATTAGTTTTTCTGCGGTTTCTTCGTGGTCGTTGGCTGCCATGCGGGCAACTTACCAGCGACCAAATCACGAGTACGGGAGGCATGCCCGACTTCAGGATCCAGCGGCAGGCGCCTGGCGACAGTGCCAGGGTGGGGACATGGACGACCAGGTAACCCGCCGTACGCCCCGTCACGTCTACGGCACCGACCACGACGACCCCAACCCCGGCCCTCAGCCCGGCCGCACGTACGTGGAACTGGTCGGCGGCGCGCTCGACGGACAGCTCCTCGATGTCACTGGCTGGACCGAGGAGCAGCGGGCCGGCGGGGCGTACCTGATCACCGAGGCCGGGCGGTACGGGGCGGGCGGCCGGGCCGACTACGAGCAGCGGCCCGGCTCACCGGGCCTGTGGGACTGGCGCGGCGACGTCCCGTAGCGATCCTGGTCGGCCGGGGTTGCGCGGCTAACCCAGGGCTGGGTTAGCCTCCGGGTCACGCTGCCTGCACCCACTGGTCAGCGATCGGCCGTAGCTGCCGCACGGTCCGGCTGCGGCGCTGCCGCCACGTCACCGCGGACACACCGGCCGCCTCCGCGCTCTCCCGCGCCCCGGCCCGGGACTCGTCCGCGATCACCCGCGCCCGCACCACGTCGAGCAGGCCGGCGGCCACGGCCCACACCAGCAGTTCGACCAGCTCGCCCCGCGCACCGTCCGGGACTTCCTCGGCCTGCAGCAGCCCGGCCTCGGCGGCCTGCCGTCCGAGGACCGTCCGCCAGACAACCCCCGCCGGATCATCCGCCGCCACATCGCCGGAGACGACCGCGGATTCGAGTACGGGGTGCCACGGCACCGCCTCCGCCTCCGTATCCGCTCTCAGTTCACGGCTCGCCATGTGCAGCGTCTCCAGGAGCAGCGTCGCCGCGACCCCGCCCTTCCGCCACATCGGATACCGCCGCACGACCTGATACAGGCAGGAGACGACGACCTGCCCCGTCTCGTCGAAATCCCGGCCGGCCCGCAGCCGCTGCGTCAGCCGCACCGCACCCGGCAGCATCGCCTGCACCACCACCCGCGCCGCCAACTGCCCCTCGTCGCCGTCGCCGGCCGCCCGCTCCAAGAGCGCCCGCATCCACCGGTCACTGTGCACACGCCCCCGCACCCGGTCCCGGCACTCCAACTCCACCAGCAGCTCCGCCAGGCCGTGCGCCCGCTCGTCCTCGAGGACTACCCCGCCCTCGCGCAGCCAGCCCAGCACCATCTCGGCGCGGCCGGCTCCGGCGCAGACCAGTGCCCATTCGGCGTCCAGCGACTCAAAGACCCGTGTTCCAGTCACGACAGCTCCCCGTTCGGTGATGCCGTGAACTCTCCTCAGCGCCCCTGCCCCAAAAGCTGACCCAACTCCCCGAATGCGCAGGTCACAGGGGTGCCCAAATGCTGACCCACGGTGTATCCCGCGTGCCTGCGCTGACCCACGGCCGTAACGGCGGAGTTGGGCCCGTCAGCAGGGGCTTGCGCGCCTTGCCCATCACTGCCGCACCCTGCTGCCCGGCACCACGAATCAGTCGCACCTCTGACCCAATTGCTGACCCAGATCACAAAGTTGCAGGTCAGCGCTTCTCGATTGAGCGCCCCACCCAGGCAGAGTTGAGCCCCCAACCGGGCTTGCGCTGCTAACCCCCGGCTTGGTCATCGTGCTGCCACCACCCCGCGACGCCCGCCGTCAAGCACTCGCGAATCCGCTCAACCGCCCCAGGAAACGGGGCCGGATCGGATTTTCGCGAGAACTGGATCGGCCGGCCGTCAGCGCGGACTGTTGCCACCGCGCTCACCCGGAGCGCACCTACTCAAGGAGATTTCGTGTCCTCGCTCGCCCTGCTGATCCTGCTCGCCGTGGTCCTGGCCCTGGTCCTGGTCGTCGTCATCGTCCTGACGATGGGCGGCCTCGCCTACGTCACCCGCCGCCACCCGTCCCTCACGCAGCCGTTGACGGTCGCCATCAGCGGCGCTGGCCTCCTGGTCGCCGCCCTTGCCGCCGTCGCCGCCGTCGTCGCCGTCGTCCTCGGCACCCGATGACGCCGCACACCGCCCGTTCCCGGGCCGGGCCTGCGGCCACCGGGCACCCGCCCCGGGCCCCGCCACGGGGCTGCACCAGCAGCTGGATCGGTCCGACGGGCGGGCGGGTCAGTGATCGGGGTCGCTGCCCTGATTCCCTGGGCGCGGCCGGTAGCCTGGCGTCAGACGGACCGATCACAGCGCCCACCGCTCCTCTCCTCTGCGGCCGGTTGCCCAACAGGTTGTCCAACAGGTTGCGCAACAGGTTGCCTCACCCGTTGCTCAACAGGTTGCTCAACAGGTTGCGAATGCTCCTGCCCCCGCCGCCGCTGCGCCGCAGGTCACCGCCCGTGGGTCAGCACCCCGCCGATCCCGACACCTCTTCCTGACCACCAGGAAGAGGCAGTTCGCTCTCCTCGGGCCGGGTGGGCAAGCCTGTCAGGGCAAGCCTCGAAGCGGCACGGCAAGCCCCGGCCGCAGGCTTGCCCGCGCGGCCGGCAGGACTGTGGCTCGCTGGGCCACAGTCCGGGGATCCAGCTCCTGCACGCCGGGCGGGAGTTGTACCGACGGTTGTTTCTACCGTTGGCTGCACCGGGGGACCGGGAGTTGCATCGCAGGTACTGCCGGAGGTGGGAACCCCCCATTTCCCGGTTGGCGTGTTCTCGCAGGTCAGACCCTGCGGGCAAGCCGTTCTCGCGCACCGACACCTCTAATTCGATAGCTATTAGAGGTTCTGGATCTCTGACAGGCCCGGCGGCGGTGTCTGCTGGGGCAGGACGTGTGTGGTCCGGTCGGTGCTGTGGTGACCCCTACGACACCTCCGACCGATCAGGTCTGTGGAAAGACCGGTGGCGCTGGGTGCCGGCCGGTCCTCGCACGTTCTGCCCTCATGGGTCCGTCGAGTTCGGGATCCTCGGTGGATGAGCTGCCGCACGGTGACGCGTTTTTCCTCACGAGCTTCGAGCTCTGGACACGGCGTGCGCCCGTGCGGTCCGGCGGTGCCGCGCACGGCTGATGAGGTGGCGGGCCTTGGAGCCCTGGAATTAGTGCGCCGTGCGGCCCCGCGTGCTCGCGTTCGAGAACAGCACCGGCGAAGGGGCGGGATCCATGGACGTGTACTGCGGGATCGACTGGGCGGAGGGACACCACGATGTCGCGATCATCGACAACACCGGCAAGCTGCTGGCCAAGTGCCGGATCGACGACGACCTGGACGGCTACCAGCTGCTGCTGGACCTGATGGCCGATCACGGCGACAGCGCCGAGACGCCGATCCCGGTGGCGATCGAGACCAGCCGCGGCCTGCTGGTCGCCACGTTGCGGACTGGGGCCCGGCAGGTGTTCGCGATCAACCCGATGGCGGCCTCCCGCTACCGCGACCGGCACGGAGTGAGCCGCAAGAAGTCCGACCCGGGCGACGCCTTGGTCCTGGCGAACATCATCCGCACCGACATGCCGATGCACCGGCCGTTGCCCGCCGACAGCGATCTGGCCCAGGCCGTCGCCGTCCTCGCCCGCGCCCACCAGGACGCGGTCTGGAATCGGCAGCAGATCGCCAACCAGCTCCGCTCGCTGTTGCGCGAGTACTACCCGGCCGCCCTGGAGGCATGGCGGCACAAGGCTGGCGGACTGACCCGGCCCGACGCGCGGAAGATCCTCGCTGCGGCGCCGACCCCGGCCACGGCCGCCGAACTGCCGCTCTGGAAACTCAAGGTGATGCTGCACAGCGCCGGACGCAAGCGCGGCATCAACGAGGACGCCGAGAGGATCCAGACGCTGTTCCGGCAGCCGACCGCCCGGCAGTTGCCCGCAGTCGAGGAGGCCATGGGCATCCAGGCCAAGGCTCTGCTGGTCCAGTTGAACGCGGTCTGCAGGGCCGTTGACGAGCTCGCCAAGGCGGTCGAGCGGGCCTTCCGCACCCACCCCGACGCGCCGATCATGCTGAGTTTCCCCGGCATCGGCGCACAGGTCGGTGCCCGCCTCCTGGCTGAGATCGGTGATGACCGCACGCGCTTTGCCACCGCCGGCGGACTGAAGGCATACGCGGGCGCGGCGCCCATCACCCGGGCGTCTGGGAAACGCAAATACGTCGGGCGCCGGTTCGTGAAGAACAACCGGCTCAACCACGCGGGATACCTCTGGGCCTTCGCCACCCTTACTCACTCGAAGGGTGCCAACGCTCATTACCGACGCCGACGGGAGGCCGGAGACTGGCATGCCCAGGCCCTGAGGCACCTGTTCAACCGGATGCTCGGGCAACTGCACCACTGCCTGCTGCACCGCTGCCACTTCGAGGAAGGCACAGCGTTTCCCCCACCTGTCCCCACCGGCTGAACCGAGCCTCAGGAGCCGATGTCCCGGGCTTCGTAGCCTTCCAGCCCAAGGGCCAGCAGGGGCGGCACCAGTGCGCGGAGGTACCAGCTGACATCGGTGAAGCCAGCCGAGCCTGGCAGGCTCCGCCGGTTAATGGTGGGGCTAAAGCTGCAGGCTGTGCGGTGCGGGAAGAAGAGGAGCTGACCGCCAGTGCCCGCTTGCGCGTGGTAGACGCAGACGGCGACGTGGTACTTCGCAGCATGCTCGGGCGCGTCCAGGAAGGCCAGGACCTCCCCCGTGTGGTCGTTGGTGGTCGACTGCCAGTCGTACAGGTCATTGTCGTTGACCATGTACGAGAGCGGCTCCTCCAGCGACCACCCTGAGGTGGCCAGAGCCTCGACGATGGTCCCGACCGTGATTTCTCGCGCAAACGTGAAGTCGATGTCTGCGGTTCTGGACGACACAGAGGCTCCTGGTGAGGCGATCAGCGGCACCGCATCGTCGCCGATGGCGTGGAAGGCTGTCGATTGATTTGACGGCTTAGCTGCATGAGGTGTCTTTGTGCGCGATAGCCGTACCAAGAGGCTGGGCGTACGGGGCGGGCGGCGTGGCCGTTTGCTCGGCAACCTGCCCCAACTCCCGTAACCAGCCCTGCGCTGCGCGTTACGGTGATCCGGATCTTGTTCGCAATCGCACGGGGGTCTCGATGGTGACGGCACGGCAAAAGCGCGGAGCACGCGGGCCGGTGGCGCTGTGCGGCGCGGTGACGGCCGCTCTCCTCCTCGCTGGATGCGGAGGCGGCGAGGATGGTGCGAAGCCGGCTGCTGCCCCTCCAGCCGCCTCGGTGACGTCTGCGCCCGCGACGTCGGCGGCCGACCCGCACGCGGCGGAGAAGACCGCGGTGCTCGCCTCGTACACCTCCATGTGGGGCGAGCAGATGAAGGCGTACCGGAAGGCGGACGCCAAGGGCACGGACCTGAAGAAGTACGCCGCGCTCAACGCGCTGTCCAAGTTCGAGGCCGACCTGGCCCACATGAAGAAGAACAGCACCGTGATCCGAGGCGACCTCGGGCACAGCCCGAAGGTGACCGCGGTCGACGCGGCCGGGAAGCTGCCCAAGGCCACGATCCAGGACTGCGTGGACCTGGCGAAGTGGCAGACCCTCGACACCAAGACGGGCAAGCCGATCCCGCTGCCCTCGGCCCAGCCGCTGCGGTACGTGGCGACGGCGACGGCCGAGAAATGGCCGGGCGGCTGGATGATCACCGACTACGCCCCGGACGGGGCGCGCACGTGCTGAGACGGGCGGCGGCGGCCGCCGTGGTCCTGGCGGGCGTTCTCGCCCCGACGGTGGTGCTGGCCGACGACGGGACGACGGTCGGCAACGACCCCGGGTGCAGGGGCTCGCTGCTGTCGGTCACGGTCTGCGCGTCGGACAGCAGCGGCACGGGCAGCGGTCCGGGCCCCAAAGCAAAGTCCGTCGGCAAGCGGGGCTCGGGTGGCTCGTCGGCCCCGGCCCCCAAGTGCACGTACGAGAAGGCAGACCCGCAGCCCCCGGCGGAAAATTTGGCCTGGGACGGCAAGACGCCCAAGGACGGCGCCATCTACCGCGTCTGGTGCGAGGGCGGCAGAGTCGGTGTCACGTTCGTGCCGAACGGCGCAGCCGGCCCGGCCGCGCCGACGATCGACCCCGAGCTGGTGGCGCGCCGCGCGGTCGACTCCATGCGACTGGTGGGCCCGAAGGTGGCCAGCCCCCGCACGGCGGGGCGGTACGTGGTCGGGATGCCGATGTGGATGTGGGTGACCCCCTCGACGTCGTCGTACGGACCCGCGACCGCGAAGGCGACGGCCGGCGGCGTCACCGTCACCGCCACCGCGAAGGTGTCGACGCTCCGGTGGGACATGGGCGACGGCACCACCGTCACCTGCCATGGCCCCGGCACCCCGTACAGCGCCGACCAGGGCAAGACCCTGTCCCCGGACTGCGGCCACCGCTACCAGCGCTCCGCACAAGGGCAGCCGGACGGCCGCTACAAGGGCACCGCCACCGCGACCTGGACCGTCGAGTGGACCGCCCCCGCCCTCAACGACGGCGGCACGTTCACCGAGACCCGCGAAACCGCGTTCGGCGTGCGGGTCGGTGAGGTCCAAGTCCTCAACTAGGCGGCCCGTGGTCGGGGCTGTGGTCGGGTCTGTGGTCGGGCCCGACCACGGGCCGACGTAGACCGACCACAGCCCCGACCACCGCAGGCCAGGGCCCACACGCTGCTCCTGCACCACGATCCCGGCCTCCAGGGCGGCCGGAGATGCGCTGCCCGTACGATGGCCGGCGTGACCGTCCGCCGCGCCCTTGGCTCCGGCCCTCAGGCTCCCGCGCCCAGCATCCGCGCCGCCCAGGCCGACCTGCTCGACACGCTCCCCGGAGAGCGTCTGTCCGACCTTGACGAACTGCGTGCCCGAGGCGTACTCGGCACGCGCCCGGCTGCGCCCCCGTCTCCGCGGCGGACCCTCGGAACCGGCGGCCACGCCGACGAGGAACAGCCCCACCCTTCGGCCTGAGGAATCGGCTGAGATCTGCTTCTTTCCCGGCTGGGCCAGTTCGGCCCAGAGTTCTCCTGCACTTTCTCTTGCACTTTCTCCTGCATCATTCCTTGCACTATCTGTTGCCCCCTCTCTCCGGGACGTCGTGTGTTTATGCAGGTCACCATGCCTGTAAAAGCGTGGTCGGGGTGCTGACATCCCCTCTGCGTACCCCCCTGCCGCCCGACTACCGAAATGGAGAGGGTGGAGGGCGGGGCGGGCGGAGCGCCTCGGGGATCGGCGGCCGGCAAGTCCCTCTCGCGCGTCGGCGGGGCCGCGCGCGGGCCGGGTCTGCTGCCCGGCCGTGGAGTCGGAGTGCTGGCTGTGCGGCCGACGGCGGCCATGGGATGTTCAGCGTGTCTGCGTGGGCCCCCTGGCGGTCCGCGGTACGTTCAAGGCGCACGACTGAGGCACCACTGAAGCGCTGCGCATAGCAAGACCGTCAGCCGTCACGCTGCTGACAATCTCCTCGGTTGTCGCACACCGAAGTCCCCTCCGTTCGGAGGGGACTTTCGTGTTTATCGGGCGAGATTGGGGAGGGGGCCCGTGCTGATTCCTGAAAAGAGCGGGGTTGGTTTTTGACGCACTTTCGGATTTCGAATCCAGTTCCATTCTGGTGCTCAAGGGATGCCTTTTCTGATGGTGGGTGAGTTCGGGGGAGTGGGGTTTTTGAGGGTGTGTGAGGCGGCTCAGGGGGTGCGTGCTGATTCCCAATCTCATCTGGGGTCAGGTTTTGACGCACTGTCTGGGTGGGCATGGTGGGGGAGAGTTCCGGGTGTCCGGCCCGACCCTCACGTTCCGTCACATTCCGCCCCGCCGAGGCCACCCCTCCACCTAGCCAGCCGCCCGCGTAGCGGGCTCTGAGCAGCCACGGAGTGGATGCTCACGTGGTCGGTGCGAAGCTCCGACCACGACCAAGGGTCACGGAGTGACCCGGCAACCCGGGCCGCAGGCCCGATACCGCGCGGAGCGCGGTGCCTGCTTTTCCGCCGCGTAGCGGCGGCGCGTCGCGTTCGCGGAGCGAACCGCGCGA
>NZ_JBIWKI010000052.1:0-38913 GCF_044765565.1 Streptomyces sp. NPDC102437
TTACGCGGAAAGGAAACTGGACGGCCGCCCCGACGGCAGCAAGGTCGTGACCTCGACGACGATCACTCTCCTGCCGCCCCCATCGCCGGAGCCCGCACTGCCCGCGACGACCGTCCGGGAGAACACCGGCAACGGCAAGACCAGCAGCCGCATGGCACGTGTCCTGGCCATCCTGCAGGCAGAACCCGAACGGCTTTGGCGCTCAAGGGAGATCGCCGAGCTCCTCGGCGACATCACCCTCGTCGCCACCTATCGACAACTCGCTCGCTGGACCGAGAGAGGAATGATCAAGAGAGTCCGCACCGGCCGCTACGCGGCAATCACACCGATGACGAACCCCTTGCGTGACCTGCGAAAACGCTAACTACCCGGCCTTGGGCCTTCCCCCGTGAGGGTGGACACGCGTTCGTGTGTCACGCGGCGAGGCTGAGCCGCAGAAGTCACACGTGAGTTCATCCGACATATGGCGACCTGAGGCTCGTCTGCCAGCCCCCGCGCACTGCGGGCGGACACCCCGCCGCTGCCGGAGGCAGTGCGCGCCCAGACGGTTTCCGGGAACGCCACACCGGCGCGGTGCACGCCGAGGTCACCGGCACGGTGCGCCCGCTGCCCCAGGACGTGTCACTGTGCCTTTCGCGGCGTCGCGCAGGAGGCCCTGGGCAACGCCGCGAAGGACGCACCCGGCCAGCAGGTCGACCTCACCCCGGCCTACGAGGACACCCGGGTGAGGCTGACCGTCCGCTCCGATCTGCCCGCCCGCGCCGAACCCCCGCCGGTAGGCGCCGACTTCGCCGCGCTCACCGGTGGCGAAGTACCTGAACCCCGCGTAGGGGCCGAAGCCCTAACGACACGCTGAGTTACTTGTCACGTCGCGGCAGCTTCGGGAGAACTCACGGGATGCCGCACACATGATGTTGTCGGTCCACGCCGTGGCGGAGAAGCGCGTCGATCTGATGATCAGGGTTCTGGTCGGCCGTCGATGTGCGGCAGTAGCCGATGAAGTCGATGCGGCCGGCCGGGAAGGAGGTTTTGCGGTCGGGACTCCCCGGATGCTTGCCTCTCCTTGCCGCCCGGCCGGTCCTGACCCTCTTGCTGCTCGGTGCGGTAGCACCGCCTACCGTGCGGCAGTCGGGACTTCAGAGCGTGGGTCGATCGGTGTGAGCACGCCGAGGCGGTCCTCGACCTCCTGGGCGGCGGCCAGGCACAGGTCCTCCCGGAACGCGCGCCCGATGATCTGCACGCCGGACGGCAGCCCGTCGGTCACTCCGGTCGGTACGGCGACCCCGGGCACGCCCACGAAGCTGGTCACCGTGCACAGGCGCATGCCCGCGCCGACCCGTTCGTGTCCCGCTCTGTCGCGTGACTCCAGACCCGGCTCGACAGGCGGCTCGGTGAACACCGGTCCGAGCAGCAGTGGGTACTTGTCGAGGAACTCGGCCCAGGAACGGCGGATGCCCAGCCAGGCTCCCATCAGCTTCATGAACTCCGCGGCGGTCGCGGGCGGAGTCTTCTCCATCGCCATCTCGATGTAGCGGTCTCCGCCCTCGCCGAGCAGTGTTCGCACCACTGGCCAGGTCTCGGCGAACTCGGTCACGGTGATCCGGCCGTATGCCTCGAGTGCCTCGTCCAGCCGCGGAACGTCCGCCACCTCCCGCACGTCGTACCCGGCGTCGCGCAGCGCGTCGGCCGCGGCTGCAACAGCCTCGCGGACCGTGGGGTGGACGCCGTGGCCGCCGGGGTCGGCAACGACTGCGACCTTCATCCGCCCCGGCAGCGGATCGCCGTGGACGGGCACCGGTACGGCCCGCGGGTCCCGCGGGTCGGTCCCGGCCAGCGCTTCGTATGCCAGTCGCAGGTCGGTGACCCTGCGGGCCAGGGGTCCGTCGGTGACCAGCATCTGTGAGGCCGGTCCGGGGTCGTCCGGGCCGAGGACGCGGTGGTCGGCGGGGAACCGCCCGGCGGTCGGCTTCAGCCCCGCCACGCCGCAGAACGAGGCCGGGATCCGTACTGATCCACCGGAGTCGTTGCCGAGTCCGAGCGCGGCCATGCCGGTGGCCACGGCCACCCCGTCGCCACCGCTGCTGCCTCCTGGGGTCCGGCTCGAGTCCCATGGGTTGACGGTGTCGCCGAACAACTCGCTGCGAGAGTGCATCCCCGCCAGGATCAGCGTGGGCATATTGCTGTGCCCGATCGGTATGGCTCCGGCCGCACGGAGCCGAGCCACCGGCAGCGCGTCTGCAGGCGCCACCAGGTCGCGGAAGCGCGCCGTTCCGAATGTGGTCGGCACGCCTTCGATTGCGGTGGACTCCTTCACCGTGAATGGCACGCCGGCCAGCGGCCCGAGCTCTTCACCCGAAGCCCGCCGCCGGTCCGTCTGCGCGGCGGCCTCACGGGCGCGCTCGGCCAACAGTTGCGTGACCGCGTTGACCTGCGGGTTGACCTCAGCGATGCGTTCCAGGTGGCTGTCGACCAGTTCGACCGCCGATATCTCTCCGCCTCGGACCGCCGCCGCCTGGGCGGCGGCTGGCAGCTTCCACAGAGCGTCTTGCATGATCCTTGTGCTCCCCATCCACATGACGGCGTGCTTGTATCGGAACCATACCTCGGAAGCGATACGATCGTATTGGAATAAGGAGGGGCCGAACATGCCCAAGCAGGTGAACTACGACGGCCGACGCCGCCAGATCGCCGAGGCCGTCTGCCTCCTCGCCGACGAACACGGGCCGGAGGGAGTGACCATGCGCGACGTCGCCGCCCGCGCGCAGGTCTCCGTGGGTGCCGTTCAGCGCTGCTTCCGCAACAAGGAGGAGATGCTCCTGTTCGCCGTCGACCACGTTGGCGAACGCATCACCGAACGTGCGCGGGCCCGGCTGGCCCGAAGCCCGGCCCAGTCGGCCGGCACCACCCTGGGGCACGTGGCCACCGAGATCGCCCTGCTCCGCAAAGAACACCGCGCCGAAGCACGAGTCTGGCTCGCATTCGTCGCCAAGGCCGCCGTCAGCGAGCCGCTCGCCGGCCCGCTGAGAACCAGCTACGCGGCCCTCCAGGACCTCCTCGCCCGCCTCATCACGGAGGCCACCGAGAGCGTCCCGGCCGACGAAGGCGCTGCGCCGCCCGACCCGCAGCGCGAGGCTCGCACCCTGCTCGCCCTCGCCGACGGCCTCACCAGCCACGTACTCATAGGCCACCTGACCGCAGAGGAGGCCGAGGACGTCCTGCACGCGCATCTGGTCGAACGCCTCCACACCACCCGCCCCCGAAAGGCCGTCTGACACTCATGGTGCTGATCGCGTGGCCCGTGCCGCTTCGGCTGCGGCGGCCTCCCAGGCGGGAATGGCCATGGGCGCCAAGTCGAGCCGCTTGTCCATGTCGAGGCGGAAGGTGCCGTACGGGTTGATGTCCGACCAGAACAGCACGGTCGGTCTAATCGGCTCGGCAACCCGCTCCACCGGCTGCGGCCTGGTGAACCTTCCTGTCTCAGCCCGACGACTTCTCGATCGCGCCTGGCGGGCACCGTGGCCCAGCATCGGGATCGGACGGTGCCCGGTCGGGTCATGCTCGCGTGAGCACGATCTTCTTACCGCCGGCCCGTCCGGTAACCACCCGGGCGAACGCAGCCGGTCCCTCGCTCAGCGGCAGGGCTTCCGGTGCGAGCTTCAAGGTTCCCGCGGCGGCCTGCTCCGCCAGCTGGACAAGCTGCGCGGCGTTGGGCTCGACGTAGAGGTTCCAACTCGTGATGCCTCGTTCCTCCGGAGGCGCGTCCGAGGTCAGGGAGCACAGTCGGCCGCCGTCCCGCACCAAAGGCAGGGCGGCGTCCGCCGTGCTGGTGGCGATGACGAGGGCGGCGTCGAACCCGCCGCGCACCTTGGCCGACCAGTTCGGGTCGTGGTAGTCGACGACCTCCATCGCTCCCAGACGGAGCAGGCGCTCTGCGGCGGCAGCAGACGCGGTCGCGGTCACCTCGATGCCCTCGGCCGCGGCGAGCTGGATGGCCAGGGCTCCGGTGGCCCCGCCTCCGTTGGTGATCAGGAGCCGCTGTCCTCGGCTGAGGTCCAGCTTCCCCAGGGCCTGCAACGCGGTGAGTCCGTTGACCGGCAGCGCCGCCGCGTGCACGGCGTCCAGCCCGGGTGGGCAGGCTGCCGCGTGATCCGCGTTGATCAGAACGCGTTCGGCCCAGAAGCCGCTTCCCCCGGGCAGCGGGGCCTCGTGTGCGAGCACCCGGTCGCCTACGGCAAACCCGGTGACACCCGCGCCGACGGCCAGCACCTTGCCCGCGCCCTCCACTCCCAGCGCCGCCGGGGGGCGCAGCCCCACGTCCCAGCCAGCGCCGTTCAGCAGTTGGTCCCACGGGCCGACCCCGGCCGCCTCAACCGACACCAGGATCTGACCGGGCCCGGGATATGACGGTTCGGGCAACTCCAGCAGGGCGACTTCCTTCTCGGCCCTGGACACTCCGCACGCCTTCACAGCAGATCTCCGTCCTCTCACTCAGTCCGGCCGACCGGGAGGTACGGGCCGGAAACCCAGAGCAGGCAGCAGTGTCGACCTCGGGATCCCCTACAGAGGTCGCTCGTGGTCTCAGCCGCATTGGTGTCGAGCCTATGCAGCTACTGGGTTTGAAAGCGTGATGCCGGTCAGCCCTCCAGGGTGAAGCCGGTGCCCGCGAGGCAGCCATTCGCGTGGCTTGTAGCAGGCCATCCCTGCCATCGAAACCCGTCCGGAGCCGCGGCCGCCCTCCCCGCGGAGGACTCGACGCCCCTCGCAGGGGTGATCATCAGATACCGCTTCAGGCCGATCCCTGGCGCCGGCCGGGCAAGGAAGATCGGCCCATGCGATTCAAGACGCTTCATCCATCCCCGACGGTCGGTGACACCGCGCGGCCGGTCCCCGGGTGGGCCATCCGCTCCGCCCAGGACCAAGAGCGACGGCCAATACAAGGTGTCCGTCCACAACCCGGCAAAGGGCTACATGTCCCTGCGCGTCAAGGCACAGGACACCAACGGCAGCAAGATCGAGCAGACCCTGATCCGGGCCTACGCCCTGCGCTGACGCTCATGGCAGCCCTTTTCCGACCGCACCCCTGGCGCAAGGCACGCCCTCGCGCCAGGGGCGCAGCCCTCTGGTCAGCCTGGGCGAACGACGGTGCCTCCACCGGCGACTGGCTCCGACTGGGGCTCCTGACCTGGGGCGACCAGTTCGGCTGAGACGTGGAGACCCCGGGAATCTCAAGTGATGTGGTTTCGGGCGGGTGAATGCCGGCCGCTGTCTCAGCCGATCTGGTCCGGCTTGGCCGTTCCGAACCCCGCCTTGCCGAGCGCGTGGCGCCCGATGCTAAACGGTTGCTCCCGGTCTCGTGACTGAAGCGACTGCGACGGCCGTGGCCAGGGGATCGCGGGCTGGGCGGCCGAGTAGGCCGGCGAGGTCAGGGGAGGCGTCGTCCAGGAAGCGGTGCCGGATGCCCGTGGCGATCGAGGCGAGCATCGGCGGCTGGAACGGCAGCAGCCCCGGTGTCTCGTCGAGGAGCCTGCGCCGGTACTCGCCCACGCTGATGGTGCGGTGCGGGACCCCGAGCCGTTCGGCCACCTGCGTTGCCGTGATCGGTGTGCCGACGAGGTTGTAGATGCGTCCGCTGTGCCGTGCCGGATCTGCCGCAACGACCGCCGCGGCATCGGCCAAGTCCTCTCGCGCGACCGCGGCCAGGGCACCGTCGCCGAACGCGGACTCCACACCGTCGTCGGCCCACATCAGGAGAGCGCCGAAGAGTTCGGCATACAGGCCGTTGCGCAGGATCGTCCACGGCAATCCGCTCGCCCGCACCAGGCGCTCGGTCGCACGGTGTGCCAGCGCGAAACCGAGATGATCGCCAGCAGAGGTCAGGCTCGTGTAGACGACGTGGTGGACGCCATCCCTGACGGCGGCGTCCAGGACCGCCGTGTGCCGCCCGACCACCCGGTCGTCCTCGGCATAGCCGGCGGAGATCAGCACCAGCGTGGACACCCCAGCAAGGTCGAGGCTCACAGGATCATCGAAGTTGAGACGCCGCATCCCCTCGCCGGGCGTGCGGCTGCCGCCCGCCGCAGCGGCGCCACGGGCGCGCAGCGCCGCAAGAGTGGCCGAGCCAAGGCTCCCGTTCGCTCCAGTCACCAAGATCATGTCAGTCGCAGTCTTCCGTCGTGGTTCTCATCAGTAACTACGCTTGATCCTCGACCGCACACCCACCGGCCACAAGAAGGCAGTTTCATGTCACTCACGCACACCGAGGTAACCACCACCCCCGCTGGCCTCAACCCGTGCGGGCGCGAGGAGCATCCCGACTGCGGCATCCGCCATGTCCTGGACCGCATCGGGGACAAGTGGTCGGTGCTCGTGATCGTTGAACTCGCGAACGGACCACGCCGCTTCCGCGAACTCCAGCGCGCCATCGACGGCATCTCGCAGCGCATGCTCACGCTCACCGTGCGCAGGCTCGAACGAGACGGCCTCGTGCTGCGCACCGTGTATCCGACCGTGCCAGCCCGGGTTGACTACCGTCTGACCGAGACCGGGGCCGGCCTGACCCACTTGGTCAAGGCACTCGCCGACTGGTCCCTTGCCCACCGTGCCGTCATTGCTGAGGCACGGCGGGCATACGACCGGGCCCACCCCGACCACGACATCCGCTAACGCGAGCAGCTACCGCCGCATACCGGACACCTGTCGACAGGGTGCTGTCAACAACGTCATGACCGGCAGCTAGATACCCTCGGCAGCCGTACGCCCCATAGGCTGCGCGGATGAACGATCACGCACTGTCACACCCCGACTTGCACGCGCCGCCGAACCGCGGGTCAGCGCCCGCGCTGTCGTAGTGGATCAGGCGGGTCGGATCCTCCTGATCCGGCACTGTGACAACGGCCAAGAATTCCACGTGCTGCCCGCGTCGCGTTGCTGGCGACGGCGCCAGACCGCACACAATCGGCCGTTGTCTGGCATCTGTTGGCCATGCTCAGCGACGAGACCGACGGGTCCACCGATCTCGCCGCCTGGCATCCGCTCGAGTCCCGTGCACTCCCTCGACCGTGCCGAGCTGGTCGGCATCGGACTGCAACTCTGGCGCGACCGACCCGCGTTGGGTCGCTCGCACCTGACCGATCCGGCGCACGGCTGAAAACGGCTCAACCGTCACGACCGGGCTCAACCCGCCGCTCGCCTCTCGCGGTCCCCTCCGGTGACCGCAGTTCACGATCACGGGAGCCCGCATGTCAGCCGCACGTACCTTCCGTACCCTCCTCGCCGCCGGACTCGTCGCCGGGATCACCGCCACCGCGCTCGCCGCGCCCGCCGTCGCCGCGCCGCCGGCCAAGCCGTCCCACGCCGCCACCCAGCAGGCCCTGGACGCGGCCGTCGCCGAGGGCGTGCCCGGGGCCGTCGCGCAGGCCCGTGACGGAAAGGCCCGTTGGGTCGGCACCGCGGGGGAGCGGAAGGGGGGCGATCGTTTCCGGGTCGGATCCATCACCAAGACCTTCACCGCCACTGTCCTGCTCCAGCTCCAGGCCGAGGGCCGGCTCGACCTCGACGACCCGGTCGAGAAGTGGCTGCCCGGTGTGGTGCGCGGGCACGGGCACGACGGGCGGAAGATCACCGTCCGCCAGCTGCTCAACCACACCAGCGGCATCTACAGCTACACCGAGGACCCGGCCTTCCAGGAGAAGGTCTTCGGGCCCGGCTTCCTGCAGCACCGTTACGACACCTGGGCCCCGAAGCAGCTCGTCGCCGTCGCGATGGCGCACGAGCCCGACTTCGCCCCCGGGACGGACTGGAACTACTCCAACACCAATTTCGTGCTGTCCGGGATGGTCGTCGAGAAGGTGACCGGACGTCCTTACGGCAAGGCGATCGAGAACCGGATCGTCAAGAAGCTCAAGCTGCGCGCCACTTCCGTGCCAGGCACCGAGTCCCGAATGCCCGAGCCGAACTCCCGCGCCTACTCCAAGCTCTCCCGCGAGACCGGCGGGCCCACGTACGACGTCACCGAGCTCAATCCGAGCATCGCCGGCGCCGCCGGCGAGATGGTCTCCGATACGAACGACCTGCAGACCTTCTACCGTGCGCTGCTCAAGGGCCGGCTGCTTCCGGCGGCCGAGATGAAGGAGATGACCGACACCGTCCAGATCTCTCCCGAACTGCCCGGCGTCGGCTACGGGCTCGGTCTCATGCGGCAGAAGCTGAGCTGCGGCAAGGAGGTCTGGGGGCACGGCGGCGGCATCCACGGGTCCGGTTCCGAGGCCCAGGTCACCCGGGACGGGGAGCACTCCCTCGCCGCGAACTTCAACGCCGACTGGACCGGTGACACCCAGAAGCTGATCGAGGCGGAGTTCTGCGGCACGGCTCCGGCGAAGCGGTAGCCGGCAGCGGGGCAGGACGACCACGTAGGCGGCCAGCCGCCGGTCACGCCGCTGCTTCTTGGGCTTGAACCGCCCCATCGAGGTACCCCCTCCGTGTGTGATCAGCCAAGCCTCAGCCAGGCGCGAGCGGCGGCACACCTGGGCGGAGCACCTCGCCCGGATGCACGCCGCCGCGGTGGCTGCTTGGTCAGGCCGGCGGCGGCGCGACCGCCGACGTGCTGTACGGCGTCGTCAACCCGTCGGGCAAGCTCACCGAGACCATCCCGCTGCGTCTCGAGGACAACCCGTCGTACGGCAACTTCCCCGGCGAGTTCGAGCACGTCCGCTACGGCGAGGGGCTCCTCGTCGGCTACCGCTGGTACGACGCCAAGGGCCTCGAGGTCGCCTACCTGTTCGGTCACGGCCTGTCGTACACGACGTTCTCGTACGGCGAGGCGACGGCCTCGGTGAATGACCACGGGGACGTCGTCGTCACCGTGCCGGTCTCGAACACGGGCGAGGTCGCCGGCCGCGAGATCGTGCAGGTCTACACGTCCTTCACCGGCTCGGCCGTGCAGCGCGCGCCCCGCGAGCTCAAAGCGTTCGCCTCCGTCGCCCTCGAACCGGGGGAGACGAAGACCGTCGAACTCACCGTGCGCCGAGCCGACCTGGCGTACTGGGACGTCCGCGTCGACCGCTGGGTGCTGGAGGGCGGCGACTACACCATCGACCGCATCGCGAACGCATCCTCAGTCCATTTTCGTTCAGAACGCGGTCACTTGCGGTCATTCGTTGCGATCAGCGTATTTACGGTCTGACTCTCGGTGATGAGCGGGTCGTGTCCACGTCACGGGCTCCAGTTCCGTGCCCCGGCCCGCATGGGTGGTGGAACACCATGCCGGAGGAGATCGACAAGGTCGGAAGTGTGAGCCAGCGGCGCTACGAGCAGATCGTGGCCGAGCTGCGGGAAGTGGTCGAACAGCAGACGCAGGGCTCGTTCACGATCGGGGACCGTGCGCTGGAGATCGTGCCGATGCGTGAGCGGGGCGGCCAACAGGCGCCCCCGGCCCAGGAGTTGTTCACGGTCCGCGAGACGCTGCACCGTCTGGCCGAGGACATCGGACTGGCCTACAAGACGGTGGAAAGCGCCAGGTGGACGGCGTCTCGGTGGCCCAAGGACAAGCGGCAGAGGGGCGTGTCGTTCAGGGTCCATCGGATCCTGGGGCAGATCGACAGCGAGGCCGAGCGGTTCGCGACCATTACCAAACCTCCCGCGGGGAGGACCCGGTGGACGTCGGACGAAGCCAACCGCAAGATGGGCCGGCAGGTCGAGCGTCCGGCATCGCCGCAGGAGTAGATTCCCGCGATCCACCATCTGGCCCGGGACGAGGCCGTCGCCGCGACGGTGACCAGCGACTTCCTGAAGCGTCCGACGGTGGCGGCCAAGGTCTCCGACCAGGACAAGGTCCGGGTGGTGGAGGAGTTCACCCGGGACGAGCACGTCGCCAGCCAGGTGACTACCGGTCTGCTGCGTCGGCCCGAGGTCGCGTTCAAGGCGATGAGCGACGACACCGCCCGCCACCAGGTCAACCACGCCCAGGTTGAGCGAGGTCGGCAGGCCCGCGAGCACTTCGAGGACACCAGCCCCATCGCGCCGGCGGTCCGCCACATCGACCGGACGGTGGAGTTCCTGGATCTCGTCACCGCCTGCCACTCGTTCGTGGCCGCGGCGGGCCGGGCGGTCCCCGGTCTGCGCGATCGCACCCTGGGCGAGGACGAACGCGCGATCGTGCACGAGAACGTGGCCAAGGTGCGGGCGACGCTCGACTGGATCGAGACTGCCGCGCCGCCCACCGCGCGGGCTCGACCCGTTCGTCACCCGCTACCTCGCCGCCGCCGACAGCCTCCCGGGCGCGCGCACCTTCGAAGAGCGTCACCTCGCCGGCTTCGCAGCCCTGCGCACCACCGACCTGTCCGCCCTGGCCTGCACGGAGGTACGGCCCACCGGCGAACGGCTCCTCCGGCTGGTGAGGTCCATCCCGCAAGACCCCGCCCAGCTGACCGCCTGGTACGAACACCACCTCGACCAGGCCTGAACCTTGCCGACCCTCTGGAATCGGAAAAGGAGCAACCGCACGATGAGCGATAAACTGCCGGACCCGGCCACGTTTATAGGCCCCATCGGACGGGGGAAGGTGCCGCTGCCGGCAGACGCCGACGCCCACCAGTGTGCGGCCGTGCTGAGGCGCGCCCTGCACACCGTCGAATGCCGCGAACTCGGTCCGGAGGCCGCCGGGCAGAAGTTCGGACCGTTCGCGGACACTGCGGACGGCCGCGTGAGCGTGCTCGTGGACGAGGGCCAACTCCGGGCCCGCCACCCCGGCCACGCCGAGCTCCACCACCTGGCGCGCGCGGTCCGTGAGCGAGGACCGGCCGTGGACGTCGTCCTGGTGCCGCCCAAGCCGACCATGGTGGTTATGGACGAGATGGCCCACGTCGTCGGCACGGTCGCCGAGTCCGCCTCCGGCCCGACGCCCACCGGGCGGACCCGTTGGCTTTACGAGCTGAGTCGGCCGCTGCGACCGGTCTGGTGGTCTCCGAGGGGTGATCGTGAAGCGGCGGACGAGCGGTGAGTGTTCGGGCCCGGAAGCGGTGGTCGACGCCTTCCGGCGGCGGACGTGCGCACGGGCGAGCGTGCGAGGAGCGGCGGGCGGCCGGTCGGGAGCGAGGAAGGCGTGACCTCGGGAAGCAGCCAGCGGCCCGAAGAAATCTCCTCGGGCCGCAGTTCGGAATCTGTATACGCTTTCGCAGCCGGTCTGTGTGCCGGCCTTCAGCCGGGCCCGACCCGGGACGAATCAGGGGGACGAGATGACCATCACGAAGACCTCAAGCCCGGCAGCGGCAGCGCCCGGCCGGACGCCGGGCACCCTGGGCGACCTCTTCAGCGACGAGGCGTCCGCGGTGACGAGGGCCGTGCCCGGCGCGGCACGGAACCTGCCGCGGCCACTGGACACCTTGACTTGGCAGGAGCCCCCCGCCCTGGAGGATGCGGACGACGACGCGCGGTGACCGCATGGCCTGGGGCGCGTCGCCTCTCGCGTTCGGCTGATCCGCCCAGACGCCGGATCACGGTCAGCAGTTGTGCCAAGCGGAGTGGTCCTTGTTCCACTGCTCCCGGGCCCGGGCCCGCTCCACAGAGCACGGCACTACCCGTACCTGGCCAAGGTTCGCATGCTTCCCGCGCAGCGGCGGCGGGTCCACGACGTCCGTCGCGGGCGAGGCTCCGACGGCTGAACCCCCCGCTCAGGCATTGGCCCACGGGGAAGACGGCGGCGCGGGTACCGTTCCAGTAGAGGCTGCGTTCCAGGAGGGTTGGGGTCGAGGATGCCGTACGAGCTTGGTGGCGGCAGAGCAGACCGCGTACGCCGCCTCGCCCACCTCACTGCTCCATCGCGAAGCCGCTCCGGCTCGTCCTGCTGCCACGCCGCTCCCTGGTCCTGACCCACGAAGCCGTGCCTGCGCCGAGCTGCTCGCCAAGACCGCCAAGGGCCTCCTGTCCGAGTAGAAGCGCCGCAGAATCGGCCGGCCTCCTTCCTTCGACGGGGGCAGCCGGTCCACCGTGGAACACAACCGAAGGGAACGGCCCGTGACAATCGCACCCGAAGCCCCGACGACAACACCCCTCATCCCCGGCTTCCTTGAGCTGGAGATCACCAAGCGCTGTCAGCTCACGTGCCCGACGCTCTGCTTCGTCAAAGCGGGCCCGACCCAGGGGCACGGCACCATGACGGTCAAGGACTGGAAGCGGGTCATCAGCGAGGCCGCCGCCCTCGGCGTCAAGAAGATCCAGCTGATCGGCGGGGAAGCCACGCTCCACCCGGACTTCGTCGAGATCGTGGAACACGCCCTCGGTGAAGGATTCCAAGTACGGGTGTACTCCAACCTGTTCCGCGTACGCCGCGACCACTGGACGCTCTTCGAGCGGCCCGGTGTCTCCCTGGCGACGTCCTACTACGCCGACACGGACGAGGGGCACGACGAAGTCACGGGGCGCGAGGGATCCCACGCCGCGACCCGCGTGAACATCATCGAGGTGCACCGCCGGGGCATCCGCGTCCGGGTTGGCATCGTGGACGTGCTGGACGGACAGCGTGTCGAAGAGGCCCGCGCGGAGCTGGAAGGGCTCGGCATCACGGAGGTGCACGTCGACCGAGTCCGCGCCGTCGGCAACGCGGCGAAGGGCGCCGGTCTGCCGTCCACGTCCGAGCTGTGCGGCCGGTGCGCGAGGGGGACCGCCGCGATTCTGTCGGACGGGACCGTGACTCCCTGCGTGATCGGCCGTTTCCTTCCGGCCGGGCACGTCCAAGGCACGCCGCTGGAGCGGGTGTTCGCCTCACCGCAGTGGCAGCAGGTCGCCGCGAGCATCCCGGCCGGCCGCCACGACCCGTGCGGCCCCGACTGCGGTCCCAACGACGACAGTCAGGGCGGTGGCGGAACCTGTGGCCCCGCTGACGACAGCGTCATCCCGAACTCTGCGGGCTGAAAGGCAGGACCCTTTGAAGGACTGGGAAGCAGCAGCACAGCGGTTGGCCGCCGGCACCGTGATCCGGCCCGAGTCACGCTGGTATCAGCCGCTGGCCACCACACCGCGGCACCTGTTCGTGCCGCGGTGGTGGGCCAAGGCCACGAGCAGCGACGGCGAGGCCGTGTGGAAGCTGCGCGACGGCGCGAGCGACCCCGAGGCGTGGCTGCGGGATGCCTACGCCGACACCACGCTCGTCACCCGCGTCGGAACCCTCCACGCCGACCACGCCGAGGCCGGGCAGACGCCTGTTCGGGGACGAGCGGGCCGCTCCACCTCGTCCTCCACGCTGCCCGCGCTGATCCTGACGATGTACCGGGCGGCGTGGATCACCGACACCTCCCGCGTGCTGGTGACTTGTGGCAGTGGCTACGGAACCGCCCTGGCCTGTGCTCGGCTTGGTGAGGAGCAGGTCACCAGCGTGGACGTCGATCCGTATCTGGTACAGGTGGCACGGAAGCGGCTGGCTGTGGCCGGGCACCATCCGCGTGTCGAAGTCTGCGATCTGACCGGCGACCTGCCCGAGGGCACCTACGACCGGATCATCTCCACCGTCGCCGTGCCCGCCGTGCCCACGTCGTGGCTGGAGGCGCTCGTATCCGGCGGGCGGCTGGTGACCACCATCGCCGACACTGGGCTGGTCATCGTCGCGGACAAGACCTCCGACGGCGGCGCCGTCGGGCATGTCGCGCCGGAGGCGGCCGGGTTCATGTCCGTGCGGCACGGCGAGGACTACGACGACACCTTCCCGGAGAATCCGCCGCTGTGGCGGACCGCCCAGCACGCCGACGGCGAGTCCGTCACCACCAGCCGGTACCCGCTGATGTACGTCCCGGACACCTGGGACGTACGCTCGACCCTTGAACTCCTCGTGCCCGGCATCGACCACCGCCTGCACATGGCGGATGACGGGACCCGCACCGTCTACATGCTCCATGCCGATGGCTCCTGGGCACGTGCCACGGCCGCCGGGCGCAGGGACTCACCGACCGTGCACCAGGGCGGACCTCGGCGGCTGTGGGACGAGCTTGACCGCATCCGGACCTGGCTCGCCATGGACGGCGACCTCCCCATCCGCGGCGCCAAGGTGACCATCGCTCCCGACGGAGCCGCCACGTTCTCCCGGAACGGCTGGTCTGCCACCCTCACCTGAGCTACAGCCCCGCGCGCCGGTCTCCCGCGGGATCCGACGGTCAGGCCCATGGACGGGTCCTCGAAGTCGGAGGGCGTTCGGGCGGGTTCTGGCCTGCCGCTGCGTGCCGGTCCGGTGCTGGCGCGGACAAGTACGACGGCACTGGACCAGACCGTGTGGAGTGGGTTCGGCGGGTACCGGCCAGGGCGGTGAGGGGGCTACTCGCTCCGGGTGCTCCAGCCGAAGAAGCACCAGGTCGACTCGTTTCCCGGGGTGCGCAGCAGCAGTGCGGCGGCGCCGGATCTGACGATCGGGTCGTAGTCCTCGATCAGGCGGTCGGCGAGCCAGTCGGCGTCGTCCTCGCCCAGCGGCCCGCCGTCTTGGCCGTCGAAGCAGCCGTCGGCGCGTAGCCGGTCGCGGCTGTCAGCGACCTTCACCTGGGTCACCTTCGACAGGTCCGCGCGCGGCCGGAACGGGTCGTGCGGCTGCTCGCGGTCTTGGGCGGCGAAGGCGGCGAATGCCGCTTCGGGCGTCGGCCCGCTCGCCGTGAAGCGGAACAGCATGGGGTCCGTGATCATGTCAGTCCTCACATCTGGGGGGCGGGCGCCGGGTTCTTGGCCTGCTGGCCGGGGCCGTTGTTGAGGGCGTGCACGAACCGGCCCAGAGCGACGGGGATGGTTCCTTCCAGATCCGGTGCGCCCTTTTGCCCGGCGACCGACAGGCGGGGCTGCCCGCCGCGGGCCCGCACGATGTGGAAGTCGCGCTGGTTGAGATCGACGGCGTGGACGATCCGGACTTCCTGGCGGCTGGGCAGGAGATGGTTCACCCGCTCACCGCTGTCCCGCAGCATGCGCAGTTCCGGCGGGAGTTCGACGTCGGTCGGCTTGTTCCACCCCTCGAACATGAACCCAACAGCGAAGACGGAGTCCTCAAGGACCTCGCTGGGGACGAGGAGGGGCGGCACGGGCGGCAGTGCCTCGGCGTGGTACTTCAGCGCGTCGGCGGGGTTGATCCCCATCGGGTTCCAGACAACCTCCGGGATGAACTTCACCTCCACGCGCGGGGGCCGGAGGCTGAGCATGAACAGGCGGGGAGGAAGGTCCCAGCCCTGTTGTTCGCCGAGCCGGGCTTCGATGTCGGTCAGGACGGAGGCGACCATGTCGGAGGCCGGGTCGTGCGACGGGGGCGTGGCGGGCAGGGGCTGGGGAGCTCGGGGCATGGAGAAGCCACCTTTCGTCCCGGCCGCACAAGGAAGCGGCCGCAGCGAATGCGATCAGGGGAGTGGAAGAGGGCCGGGCTGACCCGGCGACGTGATCGATTTACATATCGAAACGTAAATACGCAACAACTCTGTCTGTGTGTACGGCACGGACCTGACGCCTACCCAGGTCACAATGGGAGTGGTCGCGACGGCGTCCGGCTACTGGGGGAGTGTCTTTGTCCATCGACCGTCTGCAGCCCATCAGCCCTGCAGCGCTGGCCGCCCGTACGCCACGACCCCAGATCCCGCCCTCCCGCGCCGAGACCGCCGAGGGCCCGCCCTTGTCCCTGATGGACGCGGAGGCCTTCCGCGGCACGCTGCAACGCGCTGTCGCCCAAGGCGCCCCCGCGGCCGCGATCGCCGCCGAAGCCGTCCGCCGCATCACCCGGGGGCACCTCGACGTCGCCGCCCTGCGGACGGTGCTCCTCGATACGGCCGAAGCACAGATCTGGGCGCCCGTACGGCAAGCCGCCATCAAGGCCGTTGCCGCCAGCCCGGCCTTGGCGCCGAGCATCATCTCCATGCACGCCCAGCTGCTGCGCACGCCGTCCGCGACCGTCCGGGAAGGACGGGGAGACGACGGCCAGCCGTGCTTCGTCGCGCAGGCCGCCTTCGCTCCCGCTGGCCGCGACATCACCGGCAGCATCCAACAGGCCCGCACCCGCAAGGGCGCCAGGCAGCAGGCCATGACCAGCCTCGTCGCCGCGCTCGCCGAACTGCCCGACCCCCTCGCCGATCGCGCGGTGCCCGACTGGAACTGGGACACGCCCGCCGCGCCCCAGGCGCCCGCGCCAGCAGGGGAAGCCAACCCCCTCTCGGTCCTGAACGAGTTCCACCAGGCCGGCCACATCACCCGGCCCGACTACCGGACCCCGACACCGACGCCCACCGGCTTCACGGCCACGGTCACCGCCGTCCACCGCGGCCAGCAGCTCACCGGCGAAGGAACCGGCCCCAGCAAACGCCACGCCCGGGCCGAAGCAGCCGACCGCCTCCTGAAGGCCCTGCAAACCGCCCTCGGCGCCGACCCCCCGGCCGCGACCGAACCGGCGGCGGCCGCGCCGACCCCGCCCGCGCTCCCCATGCCGCCCGCGCCGGCAGACCGCCAGGAGCCGCCGCCCGCCCTCCCCGCCGGCCCGGCCGACCTGTTTGCCGCCCGCAGCGTGCTCGAGCAGGCCCTCGCCGACGGCGCCGCCCTGACCCTGCTGCCCGCACGCCACCCCGGCCGGGCCGCGTGGATGCTGTTCCAGCCCGACGGCACACCCCTGCCCACACCCGGCCACTTGCCGCCGCCACTGCAGCCGGTCACCCGCGACCTCGTCCTCGCCGGCGCCGGCGGCATCATGCCGCGCCGTGCCACCGTGACCGGCATCGCCGTCCCCGTCGGCCTCGCCCTGCCCGCGCTGCTCAACCCCCGGGAAGGCGAACACCCCTCCGTCACCGGGTGGCGGCCCGCTCTCCGCCTGGCCGTGGCGTGCGTGGCCCAGCAGCGCGTCTACCCCGCCCTGACCACGGATGGCCAAGGCTGCTGGCGCATCGGCCCGGTCACCGAAGCGCTGCGCGCCGCCGTCACCGAGGCCGCGGCCCGGATGGCTCCCGAGGGCCACTGCCTGCTCGCCGGCCACAGCCCCCTGCGGGTCCTCGCACCCGAACACGCCCTTTGGCCCCTGCTCGACGCCGTCGCCGACGTGATGGTCCGTACCCCCAGTGCCGCCCCGCTCCTGGGCCCCGGCCCGTTCACCAGCACCCCGGCCCCCGAGTCCGAGCCCACACCCGAACTGTGGGCCTGGGCCGACGCGATCGAGGGCGCCGCCGACCCCTGTCCCGCTCCCCGGCTCACGCTGCGCATCAAGGAGCCCGAGGCCGGCGAGCAGACCCCGACCGCCCAGGCCGTCCTGCACCTGGCCGCCGACGACCAGGACGAACCCGTGCCGGCGAGCAGCATCTGGGACGGACAGCACACCCCCGCCCTGACGACTGCCGTGCTGCCCGGCGTACGCCGGGCGCTGCGCCGCGGCGCCCGCCAGTTCCCGCCGCTCGGCGACCTCGCCGCACAGGAACGCCCCCGCCGCCTCACCCTGTCCGCGGAGGAACTGGCCCTCCTCCACGACCACGCCGCCGCCCCGCTCGCCGCGGCCGGCTTCGCCGTCCACTGGCCGCCCGCTCTGCTCGGCGCGCTCACCGCCACCGCCGTCATCGGCACCCACGACGGCGCCGACGAGTTCACCCCCGGCAGCGGCTTCCTGGCCCTGAACCGTCTCGTGGACTGCCGCTGGCACATCAGCCTCGACGGCGACCCGCTGACCGAGGACGAGATGACCGCCCTCGCCGACGCCGCCTGGCCGCTGATCCGCATGCGCGGCCGCTGGCTGCTCATCGACCCCGACACCGCCCGCCGCGCCCGCCACCGCCACCTCGCGCCGCTGCCCTCCCTCGACGCGCTCGCCGCCGCCCTGTCCGGAACCCTCACCCTCGACGGCGAAACCCTCGACGTACGGGCCGCCGGCACGCTGGCCACCCTCGTCGACGCCCTGCGCCAGGCTCCCGACGATCCCCGGCCCGTGCCACCGCCGACCGGTCTGAACGCGAACTTGCGCCACTACCAGCAGCGGGCCCTGACCTGGCTCGCGCACACCCTCGGCCTGGGCTTCGGCGCGCTCCTCGCCGACGACATGGGCCTGGGTAAGACGCTGACGACCATCGCCTTGCACCTCCACCGCGCCGAAACGGCCGGCGCAGCCGCCGGCCCGACCCTCGTGGTCTGCCCGGCCTCCCTCATCACGAACTGGCAGCGCGAGATCGCCCGCTTCGCCCCGGACACCGCTGTCGTCCGCTACCACGGCACCACCCGGACCCTCGACACCGATGCGCTCGACCACACCACGGTCGTCATCACGACGTACGGCACGCTGCGCCGCGACCCTGCCGTCGCCGCCACCCAGTGGGGCCTGGTCGTGGCCGACGAGGCCCAGCACATCAAGAACCCCGCCTCCGCCACGGCCAAGGCGCTCCGCGACGTACCCGCCCTGGCCCGGCTCGCAGTCACCGGCACCCCCGTCGAGAACACCCTCACCGAGCTGTGGGCCATCCTCGACTGGACCAACTCGGGCCTCTTCGGCACCCGCGCCGCCTTCCGCGCCCGCTACGGCACCGTCGAGAAGGACCCCGACGCGCCCGCCGCAGCAGGGCTCGCCCGGCTCATCGCCCCGTTCATGCTTCGCCGGCGCAAGACCGACCCCGGCATCGCCCCCGAACTGCCCGGCAAGATCCACCACCACCGTGTCGTGGCCCTGACCGACGAGCAGACCGGTCTGTACGAGGCGATCGTCCGCGACACCATGCACAAGATCACGACCAGTAGCGGGATCGAACGCCGCGGCCTGGTCCTGAAGCTGCTCCAGGCCCTGCGCCAGATCTGCAACACCCCCACCCTCTACCTCAAGGAACCCCTGGACGACGCCGAGCCGGCCGGCCTAGCCCGCCGCTCGGGCAAGCTCGCCGCCCTGGACGACCTCGCTGCGACCCTCGCCGACCGGGGCGAAGCCGCCCTCGTCTTCACCGGCTACGTCCAGATGGGCCGCATCCTTGAGCACCACCTGCGCGCCCGCGGCCGCTCCGTCCGCTTCCTCCACGGCGGCACCCCGCCGGCCCGCCGCCAACACCTCGTCGACGCTTTCCAGCACGACCCCGACCCCGCCCCGGTGTTCATCCTGTCCGTCAAGGCGGCCGGCACCGGCCTGACCCTCACCCGGGCCGAGCACGTCATCCACTACGACCGGCCCTGGAACCCAGCGGTCGAGGACCAGGCCACCGACCGCGCCCACCGCATCGGGCAGCACCGCACCGTCCAGGTCCATCACCTGATCACCGAGGGCACCGTCGAGGACCACATCAACGAACTCCTCGCCCGCAAACGCGCCCTGACCGACGCCGTCCTCACCTCCGGCGAAGGCGCCCTTACCGAACTCGACGACTCCGAACTCGCCGCCCTCGTCACTCTGGGAACCCGATGACCGGCACCGCCCGATCCCTCGCGCCCCTGGCCGGCGCGTGGAAACAGGCCTTCCACCTCGCCACCAACGGCTCCGGCTCCTACGGCAAGGGCCTCAACCTCGCGCGCAACGGCGCCGTCGCCCAGATCCACACCCAGCCCGGCAGGATCAGCGCCCCCGTCGCCGCGAAGAAGGCCACCCACCAGGCCGAGATCCACCTCCCCGAGCTCACCACCACCCAATGGGACACGCTGGCCGCCCGGCTCGCCGACGACCCCCAGGCCGTCGCCGACCTCGTCGCCAACCGGATCCCCGCCACGATCGCCGACTCCGGCCACGCCGGCGGCATCTCCATCACCCCGCCCTCCGACGGCATCACCTTCTCCTGCTCCTGCCCCACCGGCCGGACCCACCGCGTCTGCGACCACAGCGCAGCCCTCGGCCACGCCGTCGCCGAACGCCTCACCAACAGCCCCTCCTTGCTGCTCGGCGCCCGCGGCATGACCGCCCGCTCCCTCGCCGCCCACGTACGCGACCTCGTCGACGGCGCCGACCCCGGCCCCCTCCCCGCAGACACCAACGGCACCGTGCGCGCCACCCAGCTCTACGCACTGGCCGCCCACCGCCCCCCACAGACGGCGCCCGACCTCGACCTCGACACCGTCACCACCCTCACCTACACCGACGCACCCCTCCCCGGGCCCCGAGCCCAGGACCTGGCACACATGACCGCCGACGCCGCCGCCCGCGCCCGGACCCTCCTGACCGACACCACTGCTGCGCCCCACGACGAGCTGGCCGACATCCTCCGGATCCTCGCCAGCCCCGACGGCGCGGACTATCTCGCGGCCGCCCAGCGCGCCACCGGCATCCCCGAAGCCACCCTGCGGGCGATGATGATCGGCTACCGCCACGGCGGCCCGGCCGGCGCCCACGCCACCCTCGCCGCCACCCCAGCAACCACGGACGTCCTGGAACAGGCACGAGAGACCCTCCACTCCTCCCGCGCTGTCGGCCTCGGGACCATCACCATCGACGGCGATGCGCTCACCGACACGACCGCCGGCGTTCAGATCCGCCCGGGACCCGACGGCCGCTGGTATCCCTTCACCGTCTGGCGCGCTGGCGAATGGCGCCCCGCGCCCGGACCCTGCGACGATCCCGCCGAAGCATTCCGCGCCGCACGGCGCGCCCGAGCTGCGCGACCGCTCAGGCGATAGCCCAACCGACGACCCGACCAGACGTCCCGAGCCCGAAAGACCTCACCACATGCCCCTGGACCAGCAGACCGGCGTACGCCTCTATCAGTTCATCGTCGACCGGCTCGAGGAACGGCGCCGCGAGCAATACCCCAACGGCCGCGACGAGTACGAGTCCGACTGGACCGCAGCCCACGATCTGGAGAAGGACTTCGCTACGGCCGTACACGCCGACGACCTCGCCACAGCCGAGCAGCTCCTCCAGGAGCTCATCGACATGGCCGCTCCGTGGCGAAGCCATCCTCAACACCCAGACAATCACACCGAAGACGGGAGCCAGCCCGACAACGCCGTGCTGGGCAACCGGGCATGAGGCGGCAGTGGATCCTTCCGTGCGGCATGGTCGCCGCCATGGTGGTGCTCACACCCACCGTGATCCGCACCCAGAGCGCGTCGTGGACCATCGGGTGGTCGGCCATCCTCCTCGGGGCCGTCGCCGTGCTGCTGCTACTCGGCCTGGCTGAACGCCTCACCCCACCGCCGGACCGACCCGAGCCCCGCGACCTCCCGGAAGCCTGACCCGCCCCGACCCGCCGTTCCCCGCCCCGAACAAGGGCGGCCCTCAGCCCTCCGCCAGGAGCAGGACGATCACGGTGGCGTCGTCGCGGTACCCGCTCTCGTCCTCGGCAGCCGCCGCGACCAAGGCGTCCGCGAGCAACTGCGGGTCGGCCGCGTACATGCGACACAGCCGGGCCAGCACCTCTAGGGGCACCTGGTCGGAGACCCCGTCGGACACCAGCAGCACCAACGGGACCTCCGAGGGGACCTGCACCTGCCGGCACGTCGCCGCCCCGGCCTGGGCCAGCCCGAGCCGCGACCAGTTGTCGTGGAGCTCCGCCGCGAGCTCCACCGCCGCGCCCCCGTTGATCCGCAGCCACTCACCCATCGTCTGGTCGGTCGACCACTGCCTGAGCGAGAGCCCGTCCCACCCGTACGCCCTGCAGTCCCCGATCCAGTGGACGCTGGTCGGCTGTCCCGGCTGCGCGCAGGCGAAGACCGCGGACGCGTGCGGGGGCCGGTCGTAGGCCGCGGCCATCTGCCCGGCCGCCATCAGGCCGGCCAGCCCGCCCACCACGGTCCCGATGTGGGTGATCACCGCCGGGGTGATCGCCGCGTACCGGACCACCTCCGGATGATGGCCGGCCCCGTCGACCAATGCGGCACTCACCATCTCCCCGCGGCGGTGCACGTCGGCTCCGTCCGCGCAGGGCGGCTCCGTCCCAGGCCGCTGGGCCAGTCCCACCACGATCTCCTCGACGGTCACCGTGCGGGTGTTCTGCTCTTCCATCGTCCATGTCTCCGTTCCGGGGGCCGGGGTGACCCTCGTGCCCTACAGGCCGCTCGGAGCAGAGGGGTGGGCTATTTAACGAAGTTGAGGCTGGTGTGACGCCTGTGGCGGCCATTCCGTTGTGGACGAAGTCGTACGGGCGGCTGCCACGGGAGCGGGGGATTCGGAAACCGAAGGTGCGCGGTCAGACCGGCTGAGATCATGGCAAGAGGGTCAGCTCATGACCATGGCACAGCAGTGGGGGCGGCGATGGACGAGACGAGCACGGTGCGCGCGGTGGCGATCGACTACAAGGCGGTCCTGCGCTCGCCCGGACGCCCCCACGACGGGATCGCCGACTTCCTGCAGTGGCTCGACGAACACGACATCTCCTTCGTGCTGCTCACGACCGATTCCATCGATGCCGAAGCCGCCCTGAGGGCCGCCGGTCTGCCCGCCCTCGCCCTCCACCTGTGCCGAGACGACATCCCCGGCCGGCCGGCCCGCGGCAGCGGTGCCTGGCTGCTTTCGGTCGCCGACCACCTCAAACTGCGCACGAATCAGCTAGTGATGGTGGGAACCACGGAGTGGGACTGGCGTACCGGCATCAACGCTGGCGTCGTTTACATCCACGCCCGCTGGGCCAACCACGTCCGCGACAACAAGAACATGCGCCCCCTCTCGGCGGACGAGCCGGCCGGCGTCGGTGAGCTCCTGGAGCACTTTCTGGACGAGCCCTGCTGGGCCTTCAGCCACGACGACGACGCCCGCTCCTTCAAGATCCGCTCGCTGTTGCCTCCCAACGTGCGCTTCCCCCAGGCCCCCGGCCGGACCTTCGAGCTCCAGGACATCTTCACCCGCGGCCGCACGATCACCGTCGGCACCCAGGACGCCCGCGACATCCTGATGCTGCGCCTGCTCTCCTCCGCCTACCTCGACGGCACCCTGCCCCACCGCAGCCTCTTCTGCGTCTACCCCAGCAGCTCCCCGGGCAAGGTCAGCCAGCAGCTCGCTGGCTTCCTCACCAAGGCGAAGGTGATGGTCGGCTCCTACTACCGCGAGGACCTCCTCGAGCGCGTCGCCCAGGCCCCGGACACCAGCTGGGAGCGGGCGAAGAAGAACTGGGGCCAGGTGAGCACGGCGGACATCTCGATCGGCGCACAGGCCCGCACCGTCCGGATCAACCCCAAGTACAAGGGCAAGCTCAAGGGCAAGACGGTGATCGTCTTCGACGACTTCACCACCGAAGGCAAGTCCATTGAGTGGGCTCGCACCCTCCTGGCCAGCGCCAAGGCGGCACAGGTCATCGCACTGACCATCGGCAAGTACGGCGCCTCCCGCCACACCGCCTACCAGCTGCGCCCCGGCACGACGATCGATCCGTACCAGGTCAGCTACCACCTGGCGGCCACGAACTTCGTGACGACGTCCGTCACTGGAGCCGCAGGCCCGGGCCCCGACGACGCTCTGAAGGCCACGATGTCCCACTTCATCGCCGCCGAGCAGACCGCTGATTGATCTTGCCCGCCGTCCGGCCTTCGGAGCTGGCGCCCCCGGGGCGAGCCGACCGTGCCCTTCCCTCCCGTACGCGGACCGCGTACGCCATGATGGAAGTGGCCCGAGAACCTCGCTTCATCCTTCGAACATCCCGGGGCCACGAGTAGAAGGACACCTTGATGGACCTCGATGTCACCGCTGACCAGCACGATCTGCTGACCCTGTGCGCGTTGCGCGCTGGCGACGCCACCCTCGACTGGAGCCTGATCGCCCGCGGCGCCCAGAGCCCCGAGGGCTTGGCCGCGCTCATGGACGGACAACTGCACGAGGACTCCCGTGCCGCGGCCAAGAACCGCCCCCTGCTGCAGCAGGCCCTGACCTCCGGCCTGGACGACGCCCGCGCCCGCGTCGATGACGAGCTCGCCGCCGCCGGCAAGACCGGCGCGCGCCTGGTCACCGTCCTGGACAAGGACTACCCGGCGAACCTCAGGGTGATCGGCAACCTGCCGCCGTTCCTCTTCTACCGCGGCGAGCTCGATCAGCGCGATGCCCGCTCCATCGCGATCGTCGGCACCCGCCAGGCCTCCGAGGACGGCCTGCGGCGGGCGGCCCGGATGGCCCGCGAGCTCGTCGACCACGACGTCGTGATCGCCAGCGGTCTCGCCAAGGGCATCGACGCAGCCGCCCACCAGGCCACGCTCACCGCCGACGGCCGGACCTTCGCCGTCATGGGCACCGGCATCGCCGCCCCGATCTACCCGGCCGAGAACCGCCCGCTCGCCAAGGCGATCCTCGCCGCCGGAGGCGCGCTGCTGAGCCAGTTCTGGCCCACCAGCCCTCCGGCGAAGTACACCTTCCCTCGCCGCAACGTCGTCACGTCCGGCACCACCCTGGGCAGCGTCGTCATCGAGGCCTCCAGCACGTCGGGCGCCAAGATGCAGGCGCGCCTGGCGGCCGAGCACGGCAAGCTCGTCTTCCTGATCCGCTCCCTCGCCGACACCCAGCCCTGGGCCAAGAAGATGCTGGAGGAGGGCCGGGCGATCCTGGTCACCGCCTCCAGCGACATCACAGACCGCCTCGGCCAGGCCGCGGACATCCAGGCCGCCGGACAGCAGCGCCAGCAGCTCGCCCTGGCCGGCCTGTGACGGCAGGTCTCCCGGATCCGGCAGGCTTCCCCGACTGCCCGGTATGCGCCTACCGCATCACCGGCACCGCCCGCCTGTGCTCCGACTGCGCCGGCCGCACCCTCCAGCCCGTCGCCGAGCCCCACTGCCCGGTCTGCTCCCAGGCCGTCGCGCCCGGCAGGCCGTGCGGGAACCGGGTGTGCGCGCTGTCGGAGGCCGAGCGGGGGTTCTCCCGCGTCGACGCGGTGGCCATGTACTCCGGAGCCCTGCGCGACAAGATCCACAAGCTCAAGTACGAGGGGAGAGCCGGCTGGGCGTTGATCTTCGGTCGGCTCCTCGTCGGCTGGATGGAAAGCCACCCCGAGGCGATGCACGGCGTCGACCACGTTGTCGGGAACCCCACCCGCACGGGCCGCCAGCCTCTCCAGCACATCGAGGCGATCATGGACGCCGCCTACACGGAGGACGTGACGCGGGTCTTCCCGCTCAGCCCACCGGGGGCCCACCGGCTGGTGAAACATGCCGAGACGCCTCGGTCCGCGAACCGGACTCTGGACGAGAAGCGCGGGGCCGCAGTCGCGCACGCCGCCACCCTGACCTGGACCGGAGACACTGGCGACATCAAGGGGGCCACCATCCTCCTCGTCGACGACGTCTTCACCAGCGGATCCCAGCTCCAGCACGTCGCGCGCCGACTCCGGGCAAACGGCGCCGTCGACGTCCGGGGACTTGTGCTCGCACGAGTCCCCTGGAGCGGATGATCGCCCCGACGCTCCGGCCCGTCTCCGCGGTATCCCGCTCTCCCGCGCAGACCGAGTCCGCGCCACGCCCCGTGATCCGAATCCCCGAATATGTGCGATAAGAGGCCAGCTGGCGCGGTACGTTGAGCAGCAGTCCCCCCGGACGCCGCGTCCCCCCGTGCGTTGCGTCCGGGGGCATACTCCGCCGGATCCGGCCTGATCACCGGCCACGACCGTCCCGCCACGACGTACACAGCTCTCGACCGCGCGCCTCGTCAGGACCACTCCTCACCCCTCTGAGGGATGGCCATCGGCGGGTGGAATTCAACGTCCTCGTCCGCCACTACCCTGGTGGCCAGCGGGATCGAGGGAGCCACATGAAGCGAACGCGAGCTGTCGAACTGATCGAAGCGATGCTTCACAGGCTCGACGGCCCCCAGGAATGGCCCCTCAACCTGGTCCGGCGGGTGTGGCTGTTCGGGAGCTTCGCACGCGGCGCCACCGAGCCTCACGACGTCGACGTCGCTGTCCGGTTCGAGCGCGACGAACGGATGAACCAGGCCGTCGTCCAGGCCATCTTCTCCGGCGGCAACCCCTACGCGCCGCTGCGCCGCGCGCTCGCCGGGTCATCCCGCGGGCTGCAGTTCCAGTTCGAGGACGCGGCGCGTGAGCAACTGGAGGCCGAAGGGACCCTCATGCTCCCGCTGTGGCAACGGGGTGACACGCTCACCGAAGCTCTCGGCGTGCTCCACGCGATCGACGAGGATCCCGAAGCGGGCCGGGCCGAGCGCCACGACATGATCGACGCTTTCGAAGGCCTCGACCGGCACATCCCCCGCCCGATCCGGGCAGAACTGATCGAGTGGCAGCAGCAAGAGGCCATCACCATCTCGCGCATCACGCTCTCCGACGCGCCGGACGACACCGACCTGCTGGCGACCCCGGACATGCGCTGGGCCTTCCGCCGGTGGAACGACGACAGCCCGCTGCGCCGCGCTGCCCTGGCGGGTCTGGCTCTCATGAAGGAACTCGCGGTCGACCTCGACGATGTCGAGCTGGCCGGTCAGCGGCTGCCTACACCGCGACGCCTTGTGGGACACCGGAGTGAACCCCGCTGGTGGATCAACTGGAAGTGGCAGGGCTACCAGAGCATCCCGTACTGCGTCACCCGCGCCGACGGCTGGCTGGAGGTAGTACAGCCCACGCGGGCGCGCCAGCTGAACGCGTTGATGATCAAACCCGGACCCAAGGCAGCAGCATTCCGACGCTGACCACCCGAGCCGGCAGCCTGCGCTCGGTACGTTGAGCAGCAGTCCTCCCGGGCGTCGCGTCCCCCCGTGCGCGGCGTCCGGGGGCACGCCCGCCGGATCCGGCGTGATCATGGGCCGCCGCCTGTCTGGTCACGGCGACCCACCCGCCACGCGTTCACCGCCATTCGGGCGTAGCGCGCTACTCGCTCTTCGGTAGCAGCGCACGCAGGCGTGGGTAGCGGGCGAGCAGCCGGGCCAGGTGGGTGCTGAGGAGGCCTGGCCTGAGGGCGGACGCGATGTGGGCATGCCAGAAGTCCTCCACGGTGCGCCTGGCGTGCGTCAGGGCGTCTTGGGAGGGCGTGGTCTCGTCGTGGTGGGGGAGGTGCCGGCCGTAGACGGGAATTACCTCGATGCCGGCGGCGCGCAGTGCGCCTGGCGCCCCCGTCGAGTCGAGCCCGAGGGATACGGTGGCTCCCTGCGGCATCGGTCTGCTGCTCCTACGCGAACCTCGGCCCACTGGTTCAAGGCGGAGGCGAAGCAGCTCGGCTTCGATCAGAACCATCTCACCGACCGCACCACCGCACACCAGTGCCTGTTCCTCACGCTCCGCGGGCCGACGGAGCGGAGCGAAAGGTACCCGCCACGTCGGCCACCCAGACCAGCAGCCGGGCGCGGACGTACGCCCTCTGCACCGGAGTTCCCCGCCAGCTCGCATGCGAGGTCGTCGCCGGCCTCCCCCGGCGCGCCCCTCTCATCCCGGCTCCCGCCCACCACGAGCAACTCCTCCTCGAGTCCGAGGTGTTCTACTGGGTTCTCGGCTCCCAGCGGAACTTCTTCGAGTTCCCCTTCGGTATCCAGTACGTGAAGCCCACCGCGGACGGCATCAGGCTCCACCTGGAGAGCAACGCGAGCCTCGACAGCCTGCTGGCCGGCCTGCTGCCCGGGCGGGTGAGCGTGCGTACCGGCGACGACGAGATCCACGGCCTCAACGGGTGCCGGATCACAGCACGAAGCGAGCGCGGCATCGAGCTTCGCCGCCTCGGACAGCCGACCAGCATCCGGCTCACCGGACCCTCCCGACGCGCCTTCCAGAAGGCCGAAGCCGCGCTCGCCGAGCGCATCCGTGACCACGGCGGCGAGGCCAGCTGGCTCGCTGGCGACACCTGGACCGCCCACGAACGCCGTTGGGAAGACGAGCGCCAGCCACTGCCCTACGAATCCACCTGGCGTGACGCGGCCTGACTCCCCAGCGGGCTGCTGCGCCGCCTCGGCCTCCTGCACACCGTCGCCGTCCCCCAAGCCGTCACCGGCCACGAGTCCCGGCTGGGGGAGTGGTGGGTCCTGGAGCTGGACCACGATGCCGACACCGGCCTGCGCCGCGCCGAGTTGGTCCAGGCCCTCACCGACCCGGAGCACGGTCTTCCGCTGGAACTGCGGGGACACCGTGACCTGGCCCCCGGCAAAAGCCTCGGCCTGATCCTCCTGAAGTCCCCGGACAACACCGCCACCCTCCAACTGCGCTACGACCGCTTCGACTACCCCGTCAAGCCCGAGCGGGCCGAGATGTTCGCCGCGATCCGGCGACGGATCAGCACCGTGACGGGCGAGGCCCCGCTCCCTGCGATGCCCGGCTGCTCGGCCACCGGCTGAGACGCCAAGCACCACCAGGACCGCCGTCAAGCCCCCGTCACCCGAACGGATTGCCGTCACTCGGCGATCTCCTACGCCCTGTGTTCGTGCCGTACCGTTTCCGGACTGCGCCTGCCCGGGGGAGGGTAGGGGGCCGGACCAGGGAGAGGACGGCATCGGGGTGGTCGGGGATGATCAGGACTGGAGTGAGTACGCGGCCTGCCGAACCGCCGATCCCGACGAGCTGTTCGTCGAAGGCGCGGCACAGAACAAGGCCAAGGCCATCTGCACCGGCTGCCCGGTGCGCACCGAGTGTCTTGCCCACGCACTCGACCACCGGATCGAACACGGAATCTGGGGCGGCATGACCGAACGCGAACGCCGAGCCCTCCTGCGACGGCGCCCACTGGTCACGTCCTGGCGTCGCCTGCTCGAGGCCGCCCGATCCGAACACGACCGACTCGCCCGCCCCGACGATGAAGCACTGGCCTGGAAGACCGCCGGGTGACGCCCCCGTCCCCGGCGAGAGTCCTACAGCAGGTCAACATCGGCGTCGACGTACCCGAACGCGTGGGCCATGTGCACCAGCGCCTCCCGTAGCAGGCGCTGCCGCTCGGCTCGGTCCATGGCCGGCGCCGCGGTGATGGCGACGGCCAGCTGCGACCTGGGGCCGCCGTCGTTCGGACCGAGCGGAGCCAGGTCGACGAGTGTGTCCAGTCCCGGCAGGACGCCGTTGTCGGCGGGCTGTTCGCATGTCATCCGCAGTTCGCTGCTGGGCGGGGCGGCCCACGACAGTCCGGCCGGGTCGCCGACGACATCGGGCAGCAGCTCGGCGGCCGTCTCCCACGCGGCCAGCAGCACGGCCTGGACCTCGTCGAGGCCCAGCTGCGTGTCCCAGCCGGGACCGAGGGCCGCTGCCCACGCCTCCGGGTTCTCGATCAGGACGTCCGCGCAGGCGACCACGGTGGACTCCATCGTGGTGGGCAGGGCGAGCATGACGGAGGCCTTCACGGCCGGGCCGCCGTCCGGCCCGGCGATCGTGCACGTGTAGTCCATGGAACGGCCCGAGTTGCCGAACGGCCCCCGCTCCCAGCGAGCGGCGGGCAGCTCCGCGCCCCTGCGCCGGGACAGCATCGTCACCGCGCCAGCCACCGCGCTGTACGGAAGCTGCTGCTCGAGCTGCGTGCGCCGGGGTTTGCTGATCTCCAGCCGACCCGCCTCGGCCCAGGGCAGGTTCACCAGGGCTCGCAGGCGCAGCGACGGCGTCTGGCCGGCGGTCCCGATCTCGGCCGACCGTCCCTGGTTCAGGCTGAAGCGGGGGAGCGGCTGCCACCGCCACACGCCACGCCCCGAGTACGTCAAGCGGCCCGCGCCCCACGATCCGCCCTCGAGGTCCACGCTTCGGGCGTCGGCCGGGATCACCCACGAGGTGTCCGTGCCCGCGGGAGGGCGGGGCAAGCCGACGGCCGCGAGCGGGTCCTGGCCGCCCGGCGCGCGCCGCCCTGTTTCGACGATCGTCTGCCAGACCGGCTCGGCGACGACAACCGGAGGGCGCCCGGCCACCAGGCACAGCACCCAGCCCGGCTCGCCGTCGACCTCATGCTGCAGATCCTGCGGCGCGGCCGCGCCCTGCGCCCACGCCTCCCCGGCCGGCTCTCCCAGCCCCGCCTCAGTCAGCTGCTCGTAGGCCGCCCTCATCTCCCGCTCACGATCGGGCAGGCCTTGGCCGACGCGCAGCCCGCTGCCGGGCCCGGCTTCGGAGACGGCCTGCCGTACGAGCTTGGTGAGGGCCTGGGCGGTGGGCATGCCCGGCCCGGCCCATCGTCCTGGTCCTCCACACCCGCTACCTTGCCGCCCGGCCCATCGACAGCATCCAGTGCGTAGCCCAGACCCGACGACGCCACCGCTGCACCCGCGCCCTGTCCTCAGCCTCAACGCACCCTCCGACACATGGACACTCGTCCCCGCCACCACAGGGCGACGCGGACAACTCACCATCCCCGACGGCCTCATGGCCGTCTACGACCTCACCCACCTCCCCTACGCGGAACAACTACGCTGGCACCACCAACGCTGCCCCGACCACGCCGCCGTCCCGGGAGCAGCCGATCTCGCACTCTGCGACGGGGAAGCCTTGGACCCGCTGATGCACCACCAGCACATCCACAACCGCCTGCCCACCACAGCCCGACACCACCGGACCCAGGCACGGGCATGAGAACCGCACAAGTCCATGCACGGCCGAAGTGCACCGAGGCATCGCTCCAGGAGTCCGCGCATGAATTCGCCTGCCCTTACCGCGCCCTGGGCGCTGGCACACCGCGCAGCCGAAAGCGCTCCACAGGCTCGACATCGCCCTGGAACGACTGTTGACACACCTCATCCCGCCGCGACAGCTGACCGCTGCCACGCATACGTTCACCCACGCCCCCGCATACCGACATCCGCACCCCGGACCGGAACGGCAGACTACGGATCCGGCGCCGCGAGCGCGCCGAGGACAACGGCGACGGCCTGCCACCCGCCCCGATACGCCTTGCCTCCCCGTACGACACCGACACGCGGTGGTCCGCCAAACGCGAGACATTCTGGAACGGCCACAAGCTCCACGTCTCGGAGACCTGCCACCCACAGGCCGACGGAGACCGGCCCGGCCGCCCGAACATCATCACCAACGTGGCCACCTCTCCTCCACCCTGCCTGATACCAAGGCATTGGAGCCGATCCAACGGCCACCCTCCTCGACCGCACCAACCGCAGCCACCTTGCCAGACTCCAACTACGGCTCGCTGCATGACCATTGGGGTTAACCACCAAGATCGTGCAGGCCGGCTGCCCAGACCAGACCGTGACGTACGAACCTGCCGCTTGACCGGCTGGAGACGCACGGGCCTCCCATCGGCGTGACCAAGCAGCCAGGAAGTGTTCGACTTGCTACAACGTCGGCTGAATCCTGAAGCTTGGGTCAGGACACAGCGCACGCAAACTCGTGCCGTAGGTGTCGCCGAGGTGCCTGCGAAGCGACTCCGCGAATGCCGCCGGGTCGCCGCCGCGCAGCTGGTGCACCAGCGCCTCATGTTCGGTGATGATGTCGGTGCAACGTGCCAGCAGCGTGTCGCCGTAACTGAACAGCAGGAACCGCTGGCGGTCGGCAAGGCGGTCATTCAGTTCCAGCATGACCATGTTCTGGCCCGCCTCGACGAACGAGCGGTGGAACACGATCGTTGACTCGACGAAGGCCCGCAGGTCGCCACGAGCCAGCGTCTCCCGCTGGACCTCGATCGAGTCTTCCAACCGGGAAGCGAGTACTTGCCTGTCTGCAGCATCGGCGCGCTGGACTGACGTGGACTCCAAGATGAGGCGGGCGTCGGCCAGGTCCGCTACCGCCCTCTCGGAGAGCCCCTTCACGAGAGCGCCCCGCTTGGGGTACACGGTGATCCAACCGTCGTCCTGCAATCGCGCCAGAGCGGTGCGCACGGGGGTACGGCTGACTCCGATCTCTGCAGCCAAGGACGCCTCGGCCAGCATCGTGCCGGGCTCGTACCGGCCATTGAGAATCCCGTCGAGTATCGCCGAGTAGGCCCGCCCCGTGGCGCTCTGGTCAGTCGACATCTGTTTCATCCTCTCCGAGCGCTCGACCGGTCGCGCGCCCCATTCACCCCGCCAGAACGAGGGCGGCCAATATCCGACCGTCCTGTGATCCACGAGACAGTCTAGGATACATGTTGCATTGAGTGCTAGGATCCATGTTGGATGCAACAGCGCGGCTGGTGAAAGCACTATCCCGCGCGTGGACGGCTTAGAGAGGAAGGTGACGATGGTGGACAAGATCGTGGTCGGGTTCGACGAGAGCTTCGCCGGAGCGCGTGCCCTGAGGTGGGCGATCAATGAGGCGCGGATGCGTGACGTGCTCCTGGAGATCGTCTACGTCTGGCAGCCCGGCATCGAGGGCGGGGCGAGTGACACGAACTTGAACTGGGGTGAGCTGGAGCACGCAGCACGCGAGGATGTCCAGAGCTGGTTCGACGAGGTCATTGACGCCGAGGGGCCGGGATGCCGCGTCGAGTTGTCAGTCGTGTCAGGCACTGCTGGACCGACCTTGGTCGATGCTGCGCGTGACGCTCTCCTCCTGGTGGTCGGCACCCGCTCGCACTCCAGTCTTGGCCGGGTCTTCCATGGCTCGGTCAGCCACTACGCCCTCACGCACTCGCAGGTCCCCGTTGTCGCGGTTCCCGCCGACGAGGACGAAACCCGCTGAGAAGCTTCCCGACCAGGAGGAAGGTCCCATGCCGGCTCGAGAGGTCACCATGTCCGATTTCGCTGACATCACCTCCGGTGAGGGAATCGTCCTCGTTGACTTCTGGGCCGCATGGTGAGGTCCCTGCCGGATGTTCGCGCCGGTGTACGACGCCGCGTCGGAGCAGCACGCAGACATCATGTTCGCGAAGGTCGACACCGAAGCGAACCGGGACCTTGCCGATGCCCATGAGGATCACGTCGATCCCCACCCTGATGGCGTTCCGTGACGGCGTCCGCGTCTTCTCGCAGGCCGGCGCCCTTCCTGCGGCGGCGCTGGAGGACCTCATCGGTCAGATCCGCAAACTCGACATGGGTGAGGCGCGCGCCAGCGTTGCGCCGCAGGACGCCCCTCAGGGTTGATCGGCGACCGCGACAGCAGGCCCATGAACAAGAAGGGCGAGATTTATGACTGCGGGCACGCCCCTGAACGGGTCGACCTGCGAACCTTCGCAGTCCTCGGCGAGTCTGGGCACGCCGACCGCTCCGCAGCGCGGTTCTCCTTCGCCGTCTCCGGCACCTGGAGGGCAGCAGGCAGGTGAACGCGACCGCGGGCGCAGTGGAATGGGCGGCACCGTCGGCGGCGACCGCGCCGGGCGCTTCGCCAGGGTCAGCAATGAGCCGGTTCTGCTGCGTCGACGACGGCCCCGAATCGGTCGAGCTCGTTTCCGGGGCGCCGGCGGTCGACTGCGCTGTGCGTGGGCGTCGGCACCACCGCCGCGCAGTGCGGCATCGAACTGGACAGTTGCTTCGCGGACGGCGACGGCAATGGCGACCTCGCCGCCTTCTTCGGCATTGACACCGTCATCACTTCTGGTGGGGGCCAGATCTGCGCGAAGGTCTCCGTAACTGCCCCGGCGGAAAGTCGAGAGCACCTCGCAGGCCTCGTTTTCACCGTCGGGCGTCGAGATCGTCACGCCCCTCAACTGGATCCGGGCCAGGAGCATGCGAGACCTCCAGCTTCACAGGCAGGGCAAACCCATCTTCAACGTTAGGATTCATGTGGGATACAACTGGAATACTTCAGGTCTGGCGCTCGTTGGAGCGAGCAGTCATCACGACTCGAACGCTGAGAGGACAGACCACCGATGAGACAAGCCGTCATCATCGGCTCCGGTCCTGCCGGGTACACGGCCGCGATCTACGCGGCACGCGCGAACCTGGTTCCACTGGTGATCGCATCGTCGGTCGAGGCCGACGGTGAACTGATGAATACCACTGAGGTCGAGAACTTCCCACGCTTCTCCGAGGGCATCATCGGGCCGGACCTCATGGAACGGATGCGCCAGCAGGCTGAGCGCTTCGGAGCCGAAATCGTCTACGCCGACGTCACCGCCGTCGGGCTGGACGGCGAGGTGAAGAAGGCCACCCTCGGCCCGGTGTCACACACGAACCTGACCCAGGACGGCACTGTCGCCGTGCAGGGACGCACGTCGAAGACGAACCTCGCCGGTGTGTTCGCGGCCGGAGATGTCATCGATCCGCACTACCGGCAGGCCATTACTGCTTCAGGGTCGGGCACGGTTGCGGCGCTCGACGCCGAACGCTATCTCGCCGCACTGCCGGACGAGACGACCTTCGCCCCGGAGCTGAAGACGATCGGAGCGATCGGGTGATGAGAGGCAACAAGAAGACCTCCTACACACGGTCGGTGACCGATGCGTCGTTCAAGCGCGAGGTCCTGGCCAATCCGAAACCGGTCCTCGTGGACTTCTGGGCACCGTGGTGCATGCCGTGTCATGCGGTCGCGCCGGTCCTGGACAAGATCGCGAAGAAGTACGCCGATCGAATCGACGTCCTCAAGCTCAACGTCGACGAAAACCACGGAGCGGCATCGAGGTACGGGGTCAGTTCCATCCCCACGATGAAGCTCTTCCACAACGGCGACGTCGTGAAGTCGATCACCGGGGTCGTCTCCAAACGTGCTCTGGAAGCAGAGCTTGCCCACTACCTGACCACGAACCCCTCCGAATCGAGATAGGCAACCGACAATGACCACGCAACCACAATCACAGGCGCCCTTGATCGGCGAGAAGTGGAACGGCGCCGCCTGGGGGCTCATCATCCTGGTGGCCGGAGCACTGTTCCTCGACGGCCTCGACCTGTCGATGGTGAACATCGCGCTCCCCACGATCGGTGACGAGCTCGACCTGGGTGCCGGATCCCTGCAGTGGATCGTCAATGCCTACATCCTCGGCTACGGCGGATTCCTGCTTCTTGGTGGTCGTGCTTCCGACCTTTTCGGCAGGCGGGCTGTCTTCCTCATCGCCGTTGCGGTGTTCGGCCTCGCGTCGGTCGTGAGCGCCTTCATGGGCGACATCGGCTGGCTGATCGCGCTGCGCTTCATCAAGGGAGTCGCCGCAGGCTTCACCGTGCCCGCCGGCATGTCGATCGTCTCGACCTCATTCGCCCCAGGGCAGTCACGCTCCCGTGCGCTGAGCCTCTACGCGGTCATCGGCACGATGGGCTTCGGAATGGGGCTCGTGCTCGGCGGCTCTCTGACGCAGGTCGGCTGGCGGCTCACCCTGCTCGCTCCCGGCCCCGTAGCGTTGCTGTTCTTCCTCCTCGGCCTCAAGCTCGTGCCGAGGGCCACTCGCGCGGCCATGTCGTGGAACCAGTTCGACCTGTTCGGTGCTCTGACACTCACCGGAAGTCTGCTGCTGCTGGTCTACGGCCTCGTCCAAGGCCCGGAGATCGGCTGGGGCGAACCCATCACCCTCATCTCGCTCGTGCTGGCCGCGATCCTGATGATCGCATTCGTCATCATCGAGCTGAAGCATCCCTATCCGCTGATGCGGCTGGGCATCCTGAAGAGTGCCTCAGTCATCCACATCAACATCTCCGCCGCGGTGCTGCTGGGCAGCTTCATGGGCTTTCAGTTCGTCATCACCCTGTACGTTCAGGGAAGCCTGCAGTGGATTCCGATCATGGTCGCGCTGGCGTTCATCCCTTCGAACCTCATCCAGCCCATGCTCGGCCCGCGCATGGGACCGATCTTCGCTCGCGCCAAGCGGGGCACCACGGTGCCGATCCTCGCCTCGCTGTCGCTACTGACCATCGGATACCTGCTGATGCTGCGTACCGAACCGGACATGAACTACTGGAACTTCCTGTTCCCGACGATGATCCTGATCGGCTTCGCCTTCGCGATCGGGTTCCCTGCGGTCAACGTTGGCGCCGCGCACGGCGTCGCCGAGCACGAGCACGGCATCGCCTCGGGTCTGCTGAACACCAGCCTCCAGATCGGTGGCGCGGTCTCTCTGGCAGTCATATCCGGAGTGCTCGCCAGCGGAAACCAGCCGACGGTCTCAGGAGAGCTGCTGCCGAACTTCCACCAAGCCATGATCGTCATGGCTGTGCTTTCCGGCATCGGCGTGCTCGTGACGCTGGGCATCCTCATCCGGGGCAAGCGCCCCAGCCCCGCCGAGGCCTCTCCGGAACCGGCAGAACAGGTCATGCAGTGAACCGCGTGGATGGGGAAGCACAGACTCTCGAAACACGACAGAGGGGGCGTGCCGACACGGTGAGCACGGCAAGTGGCACGGTCGACACTCGGTCTACGCGTAAACGCGACCTGGTGGTCCTCGCCGTCGGAGCGGGCGTCTTCACTCTCGGAGCGGGACTGTTCGGCGCCTATTGCGTGGCCTGCGACCATCCCGCCACCGTGGCCGTGGAGGACGCACGATGACCCAGGCCGCAAAGATCCGCGTGTACGGGGCAGATTGGTGCCGAGACTGCCGCCGCACGATGAGGCAGCTCGACGACCTCTCCATCGAGTTCGACTACATCGATGTGCAGGCAGACGCAATGGCCGTTGCGGAGGCCAAAGAGATCTCGGGACGCACCAACATTCCCGTCGTGCTGTACCCGGACGGTAGCCATCACGTCGAACCGACGAATCCCGACGTCGAAGAGAAGCTCCGGCAGCTCTCGATGATCTGACCCTTGCCGACGCCGCCCCGCACCTCAGGGGCGGCGTCGGTGACGTTGGAACCGCAACATCTGCATGATGCCCGCCCACCGGGGTTGGCCGACCCCGCCCGGCCCGGTCGGGCCAGGGCATTCCGGTCCCGGGCAGGGAGCCTGGTTTCGGTTGAGTTCCGGCTCGAATGTGTTTCCCACCGGAGCCATCTGCGCAGAGCAGCCCGATCATCGGCTTTGTCCGCATACAAGGGCTGGGGCTTGAAGTACCGGCCGTGGTAGGGGGCGTGTCTCGTTTGGTGCCCCTCGACCATGGGCTTCAGCCCTTCGCAGTCGTGGGTGTTGCCGGCCGAGACGCCGACGAGTAAAGGCAGTCCGTTCGCGTCCGCCCAGATATGCCTTTTGGAACCCGGCTTGCCCGGTTCACAGGACCTGTGCCTGTGCGTTCGCCCTCTTCTGGCCCTGACGTGGGCGGTGTCGTGGACGACGAGGGTGACATAGAGGGGCCGGCGTCGTCGAACTGGTGCAGCACGGCTCCGTACAGGCGGCCCCAAGCGCAGGCCTTGACCAGATGAGGAACCGGCGGTGAGCGGTCGACTTCGATATGCCGAAGCAGGGCAGCAGTGCCCGCCAGGCGCAATCGCTGACCAGCACGTAGAACAGTCCAACTCCATGCATCCCGCCCCATAGCAAGGCCATCGACGCTCACCCCGTAGGACGCAGGCTTATGAAGGTGGTCTGCCGCACGGGAGGGGCCCTTTCTCTTGCGGAGGCGCCGCCTGCCGGCGGGCTTCTGGCCTGCCCCAATCAGTCACAACACAGAAGCACTCCACATGGACGCAACATGTATCCTAGTCGTGTGTCTGCTACCCGATCTTCGTCGCCAGCCGCCCTTCAAGCCCTGGAACGCCGCCTGCGCAGAGCCCACACACTCAACGTGATCCTCGCGGCTGCGGTCGTGTTCCTCCTCATCGTGGCCTTCGCGCGCTCCGGCACCGGCTCATCTGCCACAGCCGGCCCAGCCCCCGACCGCAGCAGCTCAGCCTCCTCGGACAGCGCCGACTCGATCGCGCAACGTGATCCGAAGGATCCGCTCGCGATCGGCCCCGTCGATGCCCCGGTCGTCCTCGTCGAGTTCGCTGACCTGCGTTGCCCCTACTGCGCAGTGTTCACCCGGCAGACGCTGCCGACTCTGCTCAAGGAGTACGTCGACACCGGCAAGGTTCGCTACGAGTTCCGTGACGTGGCCATCTTCGGCGACCAGTCCGTCGACGCTGCCGTCGCCTTGCGCGCGGCAGCTGCGCAAGGCCGCTTCAAGCAGTACCTGACCACCCTGTACGAGGCGGCCCCCGAGAACAAGCACCCCGACCTCCCCCGTCAGAAGCTGATCGCGTTCGCCCGTACCGCAGGGGTCCCCGATCTGAAGACTTTCGAGAAGGCCCTCGACAGCAAGACCCTGGCACAGGCAGTCCACACCACCACGAGTGATGCCGGCAGCCTGGGCATCAACAGCGTGCCGTTCTTCGTAGCCGGAGACCAGGCGCTCGCCGGCGCCCAGCCCCTCGCGGCCTTCCAGCAGCTGCTGGACGGCCAGCTCGAGAAGGCAGACAACAGGTGAGTATCGGCCTGGCCGGGGCGCTGATCGGCGGCGTTCTCACCCTCCTGAGCCCCTGCTCCGCCATGCTGCTGCCAGCCTTCTTCGCGTACGCCTTCACCAGCCCCACCCGGCTGGCCGCCCGCACAGGCGTGTTCTACCTCGGCCTGCTGACCACTCTCGTGCCGATCGGTGTTCTGGCCGCAGGCCTGGGCGCGGTCATCAGCGAGCACCGCACTACCGTGGTCACCGCGGCCTCCGGTGTCGTGATCGTGCTGGGACTGGTACAGGTCGCGGGCATCGCCCTGCCGGCCGTCAGCCGCCGTGGCGGAGGTGAGAACTCCTCGGCCGTGTCGGTGTTCCTGCTCGGCACGGTCTACGGACTGGCAGGGGTGTGCGCGGGCCCCGTCCTGGGTTCTGTGCTGGCCCTGGCCGCTCTCGGTGCTGACCCGCTCTACGGCGGAATCGTCCTGGCCCTCTTCGCCCTAGGCATGGTCGTGCCGCTGTTCGTCCTCTCCCTCGTGTGGTCGCGCCTGCCGTGGGCGCGTGCACTGGTCCGTCCCCGGCAGGTGCGCATCGGCCACTGGCACAACACCTGGACCCAGATCGCGGGCGGCATGATGGGCATCGCGCTGGGCGTCTTCCTCCTCGCCACCGACGGCACCACCTCGCTCGGCGGGATCCTCGGCGCCTCTCAGCAGTTCACCGTGGAAACGCATGCGCTGGACGGCGCCGCCCGCGTCCCGGACATGGTCATCGTCCTGGCCGCCGTTCTCGCTCTTTCGGTGACGTGGCTCGTGCACCGCCGCCGCGCCGCCCGCCCCGACCAGCGAACCGGAGACTGACCATGTCCTGCCACCGAACGATTACCCGCCCTAACCTGCGCGTTTCGCTTGGGCTTTGGTCCGGATCATGAGCGGTAACGCGAAAGTGCCTTCTGAGCTGGGACGATGAACCTTGTCGAGGGGTTCTGTCGGTCCAGGTGGAAGGCACTTTCTGCGTGCAG